>JAWETZ010000004.1:0-99430 GCA_032480835.1 Streptococcus mitis | reverse complement strand
GTACAGCTAAGATTACTGAACCAGGTCAACCAACAGTTGAAGTTCCAGTAGAAACTCCAGCTAAGGTAACACCAGAAACACCAGTAACTGAAAAACCAGTTGCACCAGTGACACCTGATACGCCAGTCAAACCTGACACTAATGGAGGTTCTGGTCAAGATACACCTGCACCAGCTACTCCAACTCCAAATGCAGTTACTCCGAATGCAGATCAGGTAGATACTAAGACTACTGTTGATAATGGAGCTAAGTCAAATGATTCTCAAAATGTATTGCCAAATACAGGAACAGAATCAAATGCTGCTCTTGCATCTCTAGGACTTCTTGGACTATTGAGTGGATTTGGACTTGTAGCTCGCAAGAAAAAAGAAGACTAAAAATTTAGTCAATTAAACATTCATTCTTTTGTATTGTAAAGACAAACTAGATTGGTTCTGGGAATCGTGTTAGTCATAAAATAAAAAGAATGTTTAGATAAAAAAAGCGAACAATACTAGGATTTTGTTAAACGGAATTCTAAGTATTGTTCGCTTTTTGTGGTATAATAATTACTATGCAGAAAAAACCAACGTCAGCCTATGTGCACATCCCATTTTGTACCCAGATTTGTTATTATTGCGACTTTTCAAAGGTCTTCATCAAGAATCAGCCAGTTGATAGCTATTTGGAGCATCTGCTGGAAGAGTTTCGTTCTTATGATATTCAAAAGTTGCGAACTCTTTATATCGGTGGTGGTACACCGACAGCCCTGTCGGCTCCGCAACTGGAGGTATTGCTGGATGGCTTGACTAAAAACTTGGACTTGTCAGTCTTGGAAGAGTTGACCATTGAAGCCAATCCTGGAGACTTGGATGCGGATAAGATTGCTGTTTTGAAAAATTCGGCTGTCAATCGTGTTTCACTAGGTGTCCAGACCTTTGATGACAAGATGCTGAAAAAGATTGGGCGCAGTCATTTGGAGAAGGATATTTATGAAAATATCGACCGTCTGAAACTGGCTGGCTTTGACAACATCTCTATTGACTTGATTTATGCGCTACCTGGCCAGACTATGGACCAGGTCAAGGAAAACGTGGCTAAAGCCATTGGACTGGATATTCCCCACATGAGTCTCTATAGCTTGATTTTGGAAAACCATACGGTCTTTATGAATCGGATGCGACGTGGGAAATTGCCTCTGCCTAAAGAGGAACTGGAAGCGGAGATGTTTGAGTACATCATTGCAGAGCTAGAGCGAGCAGGTTTTGAGCATTATGAGATTTCCAATTTTTCCAAACCTGGTTTTGAAAGTCGCCACAATCTCATGTACTGGGACAATGCCGAATACTATGGCATCGGTGCTGGGGCATCTGGTTATGTCAATGGTGTTCGTTATAAAAATCATGGTCCCATTCGTCATTATCTCAGTGCGGTTGAGGAAGGGAATGCTCGTATCACAGAAGAGCACCTGAGTCAAAAAGAGCAAATGGAAGAAGAAATGTTCCTGGGGCTTCGCAAGAAATCAGGGGTTTCTATGGCGCGATTTGAGGAGAAATTTGGTCGGCCGTTTGAGGGACTTTATGGAGAAATTGTCAGAGACTTGGTGCAACAAGGTCTCATGCAAATAGAGGGTGACCGCGTGCGCATGACAAAGAGAGGTCTCTTTTTGGGAGACACCGTAGCAGAACGATTTATTTTGGAGTAGGATCATGGGCTTAACTTATCAGATGAAAATGAAAATTCCTTTTGATATGGCTGATATGAACGGTCATATTAAACTTCCAGATGTGATTTTACTATCCCTACAAGTTTCAGGGATGCAGTCGATTGAGTTAGGAGTTAGTGATAAGGCCATTTTAGAAGACTATAATCTGGTCTGGATTATCACAGACTATGATATTGAGGTAGTTCGTTTGCCTCGTTTTGCGGAAGAAATTACCATCGAAACGGAAGCTTTGAGCTACAATCGACTCTTTTGCTACCGTCGCTTTACCATTTATGATGAAACGGGGCAGGAGCTTATCCACATGATGGCGACCTTTGTTCTCATGGACCGAGACAGTCGAAAAGTCCATGCTGTCGAACCTGAGATTGTGGCTCCTTACCAGTCTGATTTTGATAAAAAGCTTATCCGCGGACCAAAGTATGAGCTTTTGGAAGAGCCAGTCAGCAAGGATTACCATGTTCGTTTTTACGACTTGGATATGAATGGTCATGTCAATAACAGTAAATACTTGGACTGGATTTTTGAGGTCATGGGAGCGGATTTTTTGACCCAGTATATTCCCAAGAAAATCAACCTCAAGTATGTCAAGGAAGTGCGACCAGGTGGAGTGATTACATCGGCTGTTGAAGGGACTGGATTGGAAAGCAAGCATGAAATTACAAGCGATGGAGCTACTAATGCCCAAGCCATCATCACATGGCAAGAAATAAAAAAGGATTAAAGAGAAAGTATGAAATATAAAGGCTATTTAATTGATTTAGACGGTACTATTTATAAGGGGAAAGATCGAATCCCGGCAGGAGAGGCTTTTGTCCATGAATTGCAACAGCGGGACATCCCCTATCTCTTTGTAACCAACAATACAACCCGCACTCCAGAGAGCGTTCAGGAGATGTTGGCTCAGAATTTTAATATCGATACGGCCCTATCGACTGTCTACACAGCGACCTTGGCAACGATCGACTATATGAATGACTTGGGACTGGAAAAGACCGTCTATGTCATTGGTGAAGTAGGGCTCAAGGAAGCCATCAAGGCGGCTGGTTATGTGGAAGACAAGGAAAATCCTGCCTATGTGGTAGTAGGTCTGGACTGGCAGGTCGACTATGAAAAATTTGCGACAGCAACTCTGGCTATCCAAAAGGGTGCTCACTTTATCGGAACCAATCCTGACCTTAACATTCCAACAGAACGAGGACTTTTGCCAGGTGCTGGTTCACTGATTACGCTACTTGAAGTAGCAACACGAGTGAAGCCTGTTTATATCGGGAAACCAAATGCTATCATTATGAACAAGGCGGTTGAGCACTTAGGTTTGGAACGTGAAG
This sequence comes from Streptococcus mitis, assembly GCA_032480835.1. Taxonomy (GTDB): domain Bacteria; phylum Bacillota; class Bacilli; order Lactobacillales; family Streptococcaceae; genus Streptococcus; species Streptococcus mitis_DK. The sequence goes on along the minus strand of JAWETZ010000004.1, from coordinate 96,397 downwards.
AATTAATCATGGTTGGGGACAATTATTTGACTGATATTCGAGCAGGGATTGACAATGGCATTCCAACGCTCTTGGTAACAACAGGTTTTACCAAGGCAGAAGAAGTGGCAGACCTGCCAATCGCACCGACTCATGTGGTTTCTAGCCTTGCGGAGTGGAACTTTGATGAAAACTAAACTGACTTTTTGGGGCTCTATGCTCTTTCTCTTCTCTCTTTCAATCCTTCTGACCATTTATCTAGCTTGGATTTTCTATCCGTTTGAAATTCAGTGGCTGAACTTAACGAATCGGGTCTATTTAAAACCAGAAACTATTCAGTACAACTTTCATATCTTGATGAATTACCTGACCAATCCTTTTAGTCAGATCTTACAGATGCCTGATTTTCGTTCGTCAGCTGCTGGGCTACACCATTTTGCAGTGGTCAAGAACCTCTTTCACCTAGTTCAGCTAGTAGCCTTAGTGACACTGCCAAGTTTCTATGTCTTTGTCAAAGGGATTGTGAAAAAGGGCTTCTTGTCTCTATTTAGTAAAGGGCTTTTGGCTCTAGTAGTCTTGCCTGTGCTGATTGGTCTTGGGGGAGTTTTGATTGGTTTTGACCAATTCTTTACTCTTTTCCATCAAATTCTCTTTGTGGGAGATGATACCTGGCTTTTTGATCCAGCCAAGGATCCTGTCATTCTGATTTTGCCAGAGACCTTCTTCCTTCATGCTTTTCTCCTCTTTTTTGCCCTCTATGAAAGCTTCTTTGGCTATCTTTATCTGAAAAGTCGTAGGAAGTGAACCGAAAGATGTTCTTATTTCGCATGTATAAATTAGGTATATGATTCGAAACTATCGTTAATACTCAATGAAAATCAAAGAGCAAACTAGGAAACTAGCCGCAGGCTGTACTTGAGTACGGCAAGGCGACGTTGACGCAGTTTGAAGAGATTTTCGAAGAGTATAAGAGTGAATTAACTAATTCTGAATAGTATCAATCGTTCGCAAACAGTCTATTTTTCTTGAAAAATAGGCTTTTTTTCTAAAAATCCCTAGTCAAGCGCTTTATTTTTTTGTATAATAGAAGTAGCAAAGTATAGATAAGAAGAGAAAAGCATGATTACACTATTTCTATCACCGAGCTGTACTTCATGTCGTAAGGCAAAGGCCTGGTTAGAAAAACATAAGGTGCCCTTTGAGGAGCACAATATTATGACCAGTCCCTTAACAAGAAAGGAATTGCAACACATTCTTTCCTTGACCGAAAATGGTACTGATGACATCATTTCAACTCGTTCAAAAATTTTTCAAAAATTAGATATTGATGTAGAAAGTATTTCGGTATCGGAATTGCTTCATTTGATTGAGCAGTACCCTAGTCTTTTGCGTCGCCCAATTATTATCGATGCCAAACGCATGCAGATCGGTTTTAATGAAGATGAGATTCGTGCTTTTCTCCCTCGTAGTTATCGTAAGCAAGAACTAAAAGAAGCAAGAATGAGAGCTGGTATTAGTTAATGAACAAACAGTATAGTTACCCACTAGATTTGTCGTGGAGCACTGAAGAACTTGCTTCAGTGCTTTCTTTTTTTAATGATGTTGAAGCTGCCTATGAAGGCAAGGTAGAGGCTAAAAAGTTACTAAACTCCTATAAGGGATTCAAATTGGTTGTGCCAAGCAAGAGTGAAGAGAAGCGTTTGGGACGAGAATTTGAAACGGTTAGTGGCTATTCGCTTTACCGAGCAGTTCAGGCTGCCAAGGAAAAAGGGGAAGGAAAGATTTCTCTTGGAAAGTAAGTTTGAATTTGCTAAAGAGCTAATTAGGAAAGCGGGCCAGTACATCCTTGATCATATGCAGGAAGACTTGCAGGTTGAGACCAAGTCCTCTCCGACAGACTTGGTGACCAGACTGGACAAGGAAGTTCAGGAACTCTTGGTTGGTGAGATTTTATCCCGTTATCCTGAGGATAAGATTTGTGCTGAAGAGGGCTGTTTGCGTGCTTCAGTTCAAGAGGGCAAGGTTTGGGTCATTGATCCTATTGATGGTACCAATAACTTTGTAGCCCAGCAGGAAGATTTCGCTGTCATGATGGCTTATTTTGAAAATGGTCAAGGGCAGTTTGGCTTGATTTATGATGTGGTCAAAGGGGATTGTTATCACGGTGGTGGGGAATTTCCAGTTTGCCGAAATGATAAGCCCCTAGCTCCCTTTAAAGCAAAACCACTTGGAGATTTTCTCATTGCAGGGAATAGTGGCATGCTGGAAACCAATGAATGGGGATTGGCTGATTTGAGTCGAGCGGTCCTCGGTGTACGTGTCTATGGGAGTGCGGCCATTAGTTTTGCCAAGATTTTGTCAGGGCGTTTGTTGACCTATGTCACTTATCTGCAACCATGGGATTATGCTGCCGCTAGTATTTTAGGGGAAAGTCTGGGCTATCGGGTTGTGACTCTTTCTGGTGAAACTCCTGATTTTCAAACCAGACAGCCTGTCATGATGGTGCCTCTTGAGATGCAGGAGGAAATTCAGTCCTATATTTATGAAAGGAAAAGAACTTAAATGCAATTTCCAGAAGGATTTGTTGAAAAATATGAAGAGATACTAGGAGATGAGGCAAGAGATTTTCTTGCCTCTTTTGAGGAGGAAGCGGTTTCGGCCTTTCGGATCAATCCTTTAAAAGAAGCCCAAGCTTCATTTTCTGATCCTATTCCTCAAACACCTTGGGGCCAATATGGGAAGGTTTCAGGAAAATCGCCTGAGCATGCTACTGGTTTGGTTTATTCGCAAGAACCCGCTGCTCAAATGGTGGCTCAGGTAGCCCAGCCTAGTCCTGGGATGAAGGTTTTAGATTTGGCTGCTGCACCGGGTGGAAAATCAACTCAGCTAGCAGCCTATTTAGCAGGTGAAGGACTTCTCGTCTCCAACGAAATTTCAAGCAAACGGGCTAAGATTTTAGTAGAAAATATGGAGCGCTTTGGTGCGACAAATGTTGTGGTGACCAATGAATCTGCTGACCGCTTGGCCAAGGTTTTTAAGGGCTATTTTGACTTGATTGTCCTTGATGCTCCTTGCTCTGGTGAAGGGATGTTCCGTAAGCAACCAGATGCTATGGACTATTGGAGCTTAGATTATCCAAGTCAATGTGCTAGTTTGCAAAGAGAAATTCTAGCAGATGCAGTGACCATGTTAGCTGAAGGTGGTCGTCTGGTTTATTCGACCTGTACCTGGGCACCTGAGGAAAACGAAGAGATTGTCAAGTGGTTGCTGGAAGAGTATGATTTTGATTTGATACCAGTTGAGCATATCAATGGAATGGTAGCTGGTATTGATCTGCCAGAAACGGCTCGGATGTATCCTCATCAGTTTAAGGGAGAGGGTCAGTTTGTAGCTCATCTACAGTTTAAGGGTGACAATCCAGCTCCTAAATTTAAGGCAAGTAAGAGAAATCTCAGCCGTGAACAGCTTGTCTTGTGGCAGGAATTTGCGCAAAAACACTTAAAGGTCAATCTAAGGGGAATCTTGCAGACTTTTGGAGACCAACTCTATCTCTTGCCAGAACTCTTACCAGATTTAGGGAAACTCAAGATTGCTCGCAATGGACTGCATCTGGGCACTTTTAAGAAGAAACGCTTTGAGCCTAGTTTTGCGCTTGGTCTAGCCTTGAAACCGAGTCAGGTTAAGCAGTCGGTTGAAATTGATCAAGATGAGTTTGTAAAGTATGTGGCTGGAGAAACCGTTCAGCTGGCGGAAAGTCTGCCTAATGGTTGGTACCAAGTTTTAGTTAAAGGAAATGGTTTGGGCTTTGCTAAGGTGACTGGAAATGTTTTGAAAAATTATTTTCCAAAAGGCCTCAGATTCAAGTGAAAATGCTAGTCAAAGTAGCTTGTCTATGTTATAGTGGAAGTATGGATTTTTTTCAAATTGTCTTTCATTTTAAGTCAAAATTGGTAGAGAAGGTAACTGAGTAAATTTCTAGTAAAACCAAGCTAGCAACTTCAGTTGGCTCCTAATTTTCAAAAAGAAAACATAAATAAATAGTTGAAAAAATTCACAGCATTCACCATTATTTTCAAGGAGAAAAACAGTGAAAAAAAGGAAAAAACTCGCTCTATCCCTTGCAGCTCTTTTGCTGGCAGGTTCTTTGGCGGGATGTGCTAGCTGGATTGATCGTGGAGAATCCATGACAGCTGTTGGTTCAACGGCTCTTCAGCCCTTGGTCGAAGCAGCAGCAGATGAATTTGGCTCTATGCACGTTGGAAAAACAGTCAACGTCCAAGGTGGAGGATCTGGTACAGGTCTGTCTCAGGTTCAGTCTGGAGCCGTTGATGTAGGAAATTCAGACGTATTTGCCGAGGAAAAAGACGGTATCAACGCATCCGCTCTAGTGGATCACAAGGTAGCCGTAGCGGGCTTGGCGGTAATTGTAAACAAGGAAGTTGACGTTGAAAATCTGACAACTGAACAACTCCGTAGCATCTTCACAGGTCAAGTAACCAACTGGAAAGAAGTCGGTGGGAAAGACCTAGCCATTTCCATTATCAACCGCGCGGCAAGTTCTGGTTCGCGTGCAACCTTTGATAGTGTTATCATGGATGGTCAATCTGCCGTGCAGAGTCAAGAACAGGATTCAAATGGGATGGTCAAAAACATTGTTTCCCAGACACCAGGAGCCATTTCTTACCTAGCCTTTGCCTATGTGGATGACTCGGTTAAACGTATGAAGTTGAATGGCTATGAGCCGATTGCAGAAAATGTTACAAGCAATAACTGGCCTTTATGGTCTTATGAACACATGTACACCTTAGGTCAGCCAGATGAATTGGTGGCAGAATTCCTCAACTTTGTCCTCTCAGATGAAGCGCAAAGTGGAATCGTTAAGGGAATGGGCTATATTTCTGTTAAGGAAATGAAGGTTGAAAAAGATGCTGTCGGAACGGTGACAGCGCTAGAAGGGAGTCACTAATGAATCAAGAAGAATTAGCTAAAAAATTACTTTCTCCCTCAAAGAACTCTCGTCTAGAGAAACTAGGGAAAGGCTTGACCTTTGCCTGTCTGTCTTTGATTGTCATCATTGTGGCCATGATTTTGATTTTCGTAGCTCAAAAAGGCTTGTCGACCTTCTTTGTCAATGGGGTCAATATCTTTGATTTCCTATTTGGCCAAACTTGGAATCCTTCAGGTAAACAATTTGGTGCCCTTCCCATGATTTTGGGTTCCTTTATTGTCACAATCCTATCCGCTCTTATCGCAACTCCTTTTGCCATTGGTGCGGCAGTCTTTATGACCGAGGTCTCACCAAAAGGTGCTAGAATCTTACAGCCAGCCATTGAATTGCTTGTCGGAATTCCTTCAGTCGTGTATGGATTTATCGGTTTGCAGGTCGTAGTTCCCTTTGTACGTAGTGTCTTTGGTGGAACTGGTTTTGGGATTTTGTCAGGGATTTTCGTTCTCTTTGTCATGATTTTACCGACGGTAACCTTTATGACAACCGATAGTTTGCGTGCAGTGCCTCGTCACTACCGTGAAGCTAGTTTGGCTATGGGGGCAACTCGTTGGCAAACCATCTGGCGCGTAACCTTAAAGGCAGCGCGTTCAGGGATTTTCACCGCTGTTGTCTTTGGAATGGCGCGTGCCTTTGGTGAGGCCTTGGCCATTCAGATGGTGGTTGGAAACTCAGCCGTTGTCCCAACTTCATTGACAACACCTGCTGCGACCTTGACCTCTGTGTTGACCATGGGTATCGGAAATACCGTTATGGGAACCGTTGACAATAATGTTCTCTGGTCACTGGCCTTAGTCTTGCTCTTGATGAGTTTGGCCTTCAACAGTGTGATTAAATTGATTACGAAAGAAAGAGGAAAGAAAAACTATGCACGCTAAGAAATTAGATAAAATTGCAACAGCTGTCCTCTACTCAATTGCAGGAATTATCGTTGCCATCTTGGCATCCTTGATTCTTTATATCTTGGTTCGTGGTTTGCCCCACATCTCTTGGTCTTTCTTGACTGGCAAATCCTCTTCTTACCAAGCAGGTGGAGGGATTGGAATTCAGCTCTATAATTCCTTCTTCCTTCTGGTCATTACCTTGATTATTTCTGTGCCCTTGTCTATGGGAGCTGGGATTTTCCTAGCTGAATATGCCAAAAAAGGTCCTGTGACCAACTTTGTCAGAACCTGTATTGAAATCTTGTCTTCTCTACCATCAGTGGTTGTAGGTCTCTTTGGTTACTTGATCTTTGTAGTTCAGTTTGAGTACGGATTTTCAATCATCTCAGGTGCCTTGGCCTTGACAGTCTTTAACCTGCCTCAGATGACTCGTAATGTTGAGGACAGCTTGAAACACGTTCACCATACGCAACGTGAGGCTGGTTTGGCCCTTGGGATTTCTCGCTGGGAGACTGTGGTCCATGTGGTTATTCCAGAAGCTCTTCCAGGGATTGTAACTGGGGTTGTCTTGGCCTCTGGTCGTATCTTTGGTGAGGCGGCAGCTCTCATCTATACAGCAGGGCAATCCGCTCCAGCCCTTGACTGGTCTAACTGGAATATTCTTAGTGTGACCAGCCCAATCTCTATCTTCCGTCAAGCAGAAACCTTGGCTGTCCACATCTGGAAAGTCAATAGCGAAGGAACCATTCCAGATGGAACCATCGTATCAGCAGGTTCTGCAGCCGTGCTCCTCATCTTTATCCTCATCTTTAACTTTGGAGCCCGCAAACTCGGAAGCTACCTACATAAGAAATTAACCGCTGCCTAAAGGAGAAGCCATGTCAAAATATAATTGGGATGAAAAGCATATCATCACCTTTCCTGAAGAGAAAGTGGCCCTCTCTACTAAGGATTTACATGTTTACTACGGTAAAAAAGAATCCATCAAGGGCATCGATATGCAATTTGAAAAAAATAAAATTACAGCCTTAATTGGCCCATCTGGATCAGGGAAATCAACCTACCTCCGCAGTCTCAACCGTATGAATGATACCATTGATATTGCTAAGGTCACAGGTCAAATCCTCTATCAAGGGATTGATGTCAACCGTCCAGAAATTAACGTCTATGAGATGCGTAAGCACATCGGAATGGTCTTCCAACGACCAAATCCCTTTGCCAAGTCTATCTACCGCAACATCACTTTTGCCCATGAACGTGCAGGGGTTAAGGACAAGCAAGTCTTGGATAAAATTGTGGAAACCTCTCTTCGTCAAGCTGCCCTTTGGGACCAGGTCAAAGATGATTTGCACAAGTCAGCCTTGACCCTATCAGGTGGTCAGCAGCAACGTCTCTGTATCGCTCGTGCTATCTCTGTTAAACCAGATATCCTCTTGATGGATGAACCAGCGTCAGCCTTGGATCCGATTGCAACAGCCCAGCTGGAAGAAACTATGTTGGAATTGAAGAAGGACTTTACCATCATCATCGTGACTCACAGTATGCAGCAGGCTGCGCGTGCTAGTGACTACACAGGATTTTTCTACTTGGGTGACTTGATCGAGTACGATAAGACCTCTAATATTTTCCAAAATGCCAAACTACAGTCAACCAATGACTACGTAACAGGACACTTTGGATAGAAAGGAAACAGTATGACAGAAGCGATTTTACAGGTGTCAGACCTGTCCGTTTACTACAATCAAAAAAAGGCCTTGAATAGTGTTTCCCTATCTTTCCAACCTAAGGAAATTACAGCCTTGATTGGTCCATCTGGATCAGGGAAGTCAACCCTTCTCAAAGCAATCAACCGCATGGGGGACCTCAATCCTGAGGTGACCACAACTGGTTCGGTGGTTTACAACGGCCACAACATCTACAGTCCGCGTACAGATACAGTTGAATTGCGAAAGGAAATCGGTATGGTTTTCCAACAACCGAACCCTTTCCCTATGTCTATCTACGAAAATGTTGTTTATGGGCTTCGTATCAATGGAGTGAAGGACAAGCAGGTTCTGGATGAAGCTGTGGAAAAAGCCTTGCAGCGTGCTTCCATCTGGGATGAGGTCAAGGACCGTCTGCATGATTCAGCTATCGGACTTTCAGGTGGACAACAGCAACGTGTCTGTGTTGCCCGTGTCTTGGCAACCAGTCCTAAAATCATTCTCTTGGATGAGCCGACTTCAGCCTTGGACCCTATCTCGGCTGGTAAGATTGAGGAAACCTTGTATGGTCTAAAAGATAAATATACCATGCTCTTGGTTACGCGTTCTATGCAACAAGCTTCTCGTATTTCTGACAAGACAGGATTTTTCCTAGATGGAGATTTGATTGAGTTTAACGATACCAAGAAGATGTTCCTCAACCCACAACACAAGGAAACAGAAGATTATATTTCAGGAAAATTTGGATAAGGAGATAAATGATGTTACGTTCTCAATTTGAAGAAGATTTAGAGAAATTGCACAACCAGTTCTACGCTATGGGACAAGAAGTGTTATCCCAAATCAATCGTACGGTGCGTGCCTTTGTTACGCATGACCGTGATTTGGCCAAGGAAGTCATCGAAGACGATGCAGAAGTAAACGAATACGAAGTGAAATTAGAGAAGAAATCATTTGAAATGATTGCCCTTCAACAACCCGTTTCTCAGGACTTGCGTACAGTTCTAACCGTCTTGAAGGCTGTATCTGACTTGGAACGTATGGGTGACCATGCTGTTTCTATTGCCAAAGCAGCAATTCGTATGAAGGGGGAACAACGTATCCCTGCTGTTGAAGAAGAAATCAAGAGAATGGGTCGCGATGTCAAGAACTTCGTCGAAGCAGTCTTGGAACTCTATCTCAATGGTTCAGTTGACCAGGCCTATGAAGTAGCAGCTATGGACGAAAAAATCAACCATTACTTTGATAGCATTCGTGAGTTGGCTACAGAAGAAATCAAGAAAAATCCAGATGCCATCGTTACAGGTCGAGATTATTTCCAAGTGATTGCCTTCTTGGAACGCATTGGAGACTATGCCAAGAATATCTGTGAATGGGTTGTTTACTTTGAAACAGGTAAGATTGTCGAACTATAAAATAGATTCATTCTGTATAAAAAGGAGCTTGAAATCAACCGAAAGCTCCTTTTATTGAATGAAAAAAATATTTTTGAGATAAAAATTCAAAAAAACGCTTGACAAGTATCTTGAATAGCGTTATAATTATACAAAATTAACAGAGAGGTTGTTTATTTATGAAATCAAAAAAATGGATATTTGTTTTATGTAGCTTTCTTGCAAGTTTCTTCTTAGTGGCTTGCCAGTCAAGTTCGAATGGTTCTCAGTCAGCTCTTGAGGCCATTAAGCAAAAGGGGAAATTAGTTGTGGCGACCAGTCCTGACTATGCACCTTTTGAATTCCAAGCCTTGGTTGACGGAAAAAATCAGGTAGTAGGTGCGGACATTGATATGGCTCAGGCTATCGCTGATGAACTTGGGGTGAAGTTGGAAATTTCAAGCATGAGTTTTGACAATGTCTTGACCAGTCTTCAAACTGGGAAGGCTGACCTAGCAGTTGCGGGAATTAGCGCTACTGACGAGAGAAAAGAAGTCTTTGATTTTTCGATCCCTTACTATGAAAACAAGATTAGTTTCTTGGTCCGTAAGTCTGATGTAGAAAAATACAAGGATTTAACTAGCCTTGAAAGTGCTAATATTGCAGCCCAAAAAGGGACTGTTCCAGAATCAATGGTCAAGGAACAATTGCCAAAAGCGCAATTAACTTCCCTAACCAATATGGGTGAAGCTGTCAATGAATTGCAGGCTGGAAAAGTAGATGCTGTTCACATGGATGAGCCTGTTGCCCTTAGCTATGCTGCTAAAAATGCGGATTTAGCTGTCGCAACTGTCAGCTTGAAGATGAAGGACGGCGAAGCCAATGCAGTTGCCCTTAGAAAAAATAGTGCTGATTTGAAAGAAGTGGTGGACAAGGTCATCCAAAAACTCAAGGATGACGGTACCTACCAAAAATATCTTGAAAAAGCGGCAACCTTAACAGAAGTTGAACAATAATACTCAATGAAAATCAAAGAGCAAACTAGGAAGCTAGCCGCAAGCTGTACTTGAGTACGGTAAGGCGACGCTGACGTGGTTTGAAGAGATTTTTGAAGAGTATAAGAAAAAAGCAGAGTTGGAAGTCAGTCCAATTCTGCTTTTAAATAGTTTAAAACCTTTTCCAGATTTTCTAAGGCTACCTTGGCAAATTGATAAGGACAGACACCCAAGTAAGCCTCTTCAAAGAAATCCAAGCCCAGTTGGCTGTGCTTGAGACTGGCAATTTTAGGGAATTGTCTCAGGTCCAGCAATAAACCATCGTGTAGAGGATAATGAGGAAGGGGACAAGGAGTGTTAACTAGTCTTTCCTCGATTTGTTTTTGGTAGTTTTCCTGATTGGACAAGCGAGCTAGCCGATTTTTCTCAAATAATTGACTGTCAATATAGAGTGACAGGGCCTTTTGCATGATGAGGTTGTTGTCGTAGTCAAGGATATTTTTGTAGGTCACAAAGGCTTCCTTAATAGCATTTGGAAGAATGAGTGCCGTAATCCTCAGGGCTGGAAAGAGGCTGGTTGAGAAGGATTTGATATAAATGACGCGCTCTTCTGTATCCAGATAGTGGAAGGTATGGCCCTTCTTGGAGTCCAAATCCCCCAAATAGTCGTCCTCTACGATATAGACACCATACTTGGCAGCTAAGTCAAGAATAGCCCGTTTGTCCTGCTCAGAATAGGAATGCCCAAGAGGATAGTGAAAACGAGGAATGGTATAGAAAAACTTAATCTTTCCTGTCTTGAAATGGCCTTCCAGCTCCTCCAAGTCAATCCCATCAATGCCTCGTTCAATCATTTGATAGTCCAGACCCTGTGCAATCAAGAGGCGATTCATCCGATGATAGGTCGGCTGTTCCACCAAGATTTCTTTAGCTTGGCTAGGGAAGGAAATTTGAGAGAGGATAAACAAGGCTTGCTGGGTTCCAGAAGTCAGTACCAGTTGGTCAGCCTTGCAGTAGAGGGCTTGGTCAAAGAGCAGTTTATGAATGGATTGTCTTAAGTCTTCTAAACCTTCTTGGTTGTCATAGTAGTTGAAGAGGTAGTTTTCCCGGCCAATCAAGGTTTCATTGACACAGAGTCGGAAATCGTCATAGGCGCTGGCGTGTTCGTCCGTAACCTCGATTTCTAGGTCTTGATGTTGCCCTTGTTCTAGGACATAGTAGCCACTCTGGGGCTTGGCATAGAGGTATTGTTCGTGTCGTAATTCCAGTAGGGCTCGTTGAATGGTATCCTTGCTACAGTGAAAGTCAAGGCTCAGTTGACGGATAGAAGGCAGGCGGCTTCCCGTCGGAAAGCGTCCAGACTCGATACCATTTTTTAGATAGGAAACGACCTCTTGGTACTTGCTTTGTTTCTTCATTCCAGACCTCCCTTGATTTTGTTACATTGTACCCTTTTTTTTCCTTCTTGGCAATGTCTAGAGTGTTTCTCTCGTTCACATCTAGGGGCAAATGTGGTATACTTAGGAGTAAGATTTATAGAATAACATACAAGAAAGAGAATGGTTAAGAACGTGCAGGAACCAGTGAAATTATTTCAATACAATACCCTCGGAGCCTTGATGGCAGGCCTTTATGGTGGTACCATGACAGTAGGAGAATTACTAGAGCATGGTGACCTTGGTTTGGGAACCTTGGATTCCATTGATGGGGAATTGATTGTCTTGGATGGCAAGGCTTATCAGGCCAAAGGGTCTGGAGACCAGCCAGAGATTGTGGAAGTGTCGCCAGACGCCCTTATTCCTTATGCAGCAGTAGTACCGCACCAGGCAGAGGTCATTTTCCGCCAGCGCTTTGAGATGACAGACAAGGAATTGGAAGAGCGAATCGAGTCTTATTATGACGGGGAAAATCTTTTCCGCTCTATCAAGATTCGGGGGGAATTTTCGCATATGCATGTGCGCATGATTCCTAAGTCAACACCAGATACCAAGTTTGCTGATGTCGCAACCCATCAACCGGAATATAGTCGTGACAATGTGTTGGGAACCATCGTTGGTTTCTGGACGCCAGAGATTTTCCATGGGGTCAGTGTGGCAGGCTATCATCTGCACTTCATTTCAGATGATTTGACCTTCGGTGGTCATGTCATGGACTTTGTCATCAAGGAAGGCATTATCGAGGTGGGAGCTGTTGACCAATTGGACCAACGTTTTCCCGTCCAAGACCGTCAATACTTGTTTGCTAAGTTCAATGTTGACGAGATGAGAAAAGATATTGAAAAGGCAGAATAGGAGAAGAAAATGACCATTCATATTATCATTACCATGGTGCTGTTGCTGGCTTTCTTGATAGGAAGCATTTGGTATGCAAAAAAGAAATACCAGATTAATCTAGCTGTCTTGGGTTTGGGGGCTGTCGCCTTCTTTGTCTCTTCACAGCTTTTGGAAAAACTGGTACATATCTTGGTTTTGCATCCTCAAAAAGACGGTAGTATTGCCCTCTTGCAAGATCATCCGCTTGTCTATATCATCTATGGCCTAGCCATGGCAGCATTTTTTGAGGAAACAGCTCGCCTTATTTTCTTCAAATGGATGGAGAAAAAGAGAAGTTTGGAAAAGGCAGACGCCTTGGCTTATGGATTGGGGCATGGTGGCTTGGAGTTGATTTTCCTAGGTCTTACTAGTTTGCTTAATCTCTACTTCGTTCTCTCAGCAGTTCAAACGCAAAATCCACAGGTTATGCAATTGCTGTCTGAAAATATGTTGAAAACTATTCAGTCGCTATCAGACTGGCAGATTTATTTGCTTGGTTTTGAGAGAATCTTGGCGCTAGGTTTCCAATTACTATTGACTGTTTGGGTTTACCAAGCTGTTCGCCAGAAGAAATGGATTTATCTCCTAGCGGCCTATGGACTACATGCCTTCTTTGACCTGGCACCATCTCTTGCTCAAGTTGGCTGGTTGACCAATCCAGTCTTGGTTGAAGTTGTCCTAGCACTTGAACTTGTTCTGGTTGCCTATGGAACAAAGGCTATCTTTTGCAAAAAATCATAAAAAGAGGGGAAACCTCTTTTTTGTTTAAAAGAAGCCCAAGATTTTTTTAGGGTCGTCAAATGGTCTTAAAAATGGTATAATGGAATGAATTTTGTAAAAGGGAGAGTGTCATGTCAGTAAAAGAAAACATGCTTGAAATCTTAGAAGGGATTGATATCCGTTTCAAGGAACCCTTGCATAGCTATAGTTATACAAAAGTAGGTGGAGAGGCCGATTATTTGGTCTTTCCACGAAATCGTTTTGAGTTGGCTCGCGTTGTTAAATTTGCCAATCAAGAAAATATTCCTTGGATGGTTCTTGGAAATGCCAGCAACATTATCGTTCGTGACGGTGGGATTCGTGGATTTGTCATCTTGTGTGACAAGCTCAATAATGTTTCAGTTGATGGCTATACCATCGAAGCTGAAGCTGGTGCTAACTTAATTGAGACAACTCGCATTGCCCTTCGTCATAGTTTGACTGGCTTTGAGTTTGCTTGTGGTATTCCTGGAAGTGTCGGTGGTGCTGTCTTTATGAATGCAGGTGCCTATGGTGGTGAGATTGCCCACATCTTGCAGTCTTGTAAGGTCTTGACCAAGGATGGAGAAATCGAAACCTTGTCTGCCAAGGACTTGGCTTTTGGTTATCGCCACTCAGCCATTCAGGAGTCTGGTGCAGTTGTCTTGTCAGCTAAATTTGCCCTTGCTCCAGGAAGCCATCAGGTTATCAAGCAGGAAATGGACCGCTTGACGCACCTACGTGAACTCAAACAACCTTTGGAATACCCATCTTGTGGTTCGGTCTTTAAGCGTCCAGTAGGCCATTTTGCAGGTCAATTAATTTCAGAAGCTGGCTTGAAAGGCTATCGTATCGGTGGTGTTGAAGTGTCTGAAAAGCACGCAGGATTTATGATCAATGTCGCAGATGGAACGGCAAAAGACTACGAAGACTTGATTGAGTCTGTGATTGAAAAAGTCAAGGAACACTCAGGTATCACGCTTGAAAGAGAAGTCCGGATCTTGGGTGAAAGCAAGTAGGGCACTTTAGTTGAAAAGCTGCTGCTATATCATGGAAAGGGGGTGAAAGCCTATCGTTAGTGCAGAAGAATGTAGGCAGTTCAATCTCCTACACGAGGTAGTTGCGGCCTGACAGAGCCCTGATCTGTTAATCTATGAAAAAGAAGGAATAAATGACAATTGAAAAAACCAATTATTGAATTCAAAAACGTCTCTAAAGTTTTTGAAGACAGCAACACCAAGGTTCTCAAAGACATCAACTTTGAGTTGGAAGAAGGGAAATTCTACACCCTTCTAGGCGCATCTGGTTCAGGGAAATCAACCATCCTAAACATCATTGCAGGTTTACTGGATGCGACGACAGGAGATATCATGCTAGACGGTGTCCGAATTAATGATATCCCAACCAACAAGCGAGACGTCCATACCGTCTTTCAATCCTATGCCTTGTTCCCACATATGAATGTGTTTGAAAATGTTGCTTTTCCACTTCGCTTGCGTAAAATTGACAAGAAAGAAATTGAGCAACGCGTAGAGGAAGTTCTCAAGATGGTTCAGTTGGAAGGGTACGAAAAACGTTCCATCCGTAAACTCTCTGGAGGACAACGTCAGCGTGTGGCTATTGCCCGTGCCATCATCAATCAACCCCGTGTGGTTTTGTTGGACGAGCCTTTGTCAGCGCTGGACTTGAAATTAAGAACAGATATGCAGTACGAACTGCGTGAACTGCAACAACGATTGGGAATCACCTTTGTCTTTGTCACTCACGATCAGGAAGAAGCACTGGCCATGAGTGACTGGATTTTCGTTATGAATGATGGTGAGATTGTCCAGTCTGGAACACCAGTAGATATCTACGATGAGCCAATCAACCACTTTGTTGCGACCTTTATCGGTGAGTCAAATATCTTGCCAGGAACCATGATTGAGGACTACTTGGTTGAGTTTAACGGCAAACGCTTCGAAGCGGTCGATGGTGGGATGAAGCCAAATGAGCCTGTCGAGGTTGTTATTCGTCCAGAGGACTTGCGGATTACCCTTCCTGAAGAAGGCAAGCTCCAAGTTAAGGTTGATACCCAGCTCTTCCGTGGGGTTCACTATGAAATTATCGCCTATGACGAACTTGGAAATGAATGGATGATCCACTCAACCCGTAAGGCCATCGTTGGTGAGGAAATCGGTCTGGACTTTGAACCAGAAGACATCCACATCATGCGTCTCAACGAAACTGAGGAGGAGTTTGATGCTCGTATCGAGGAGTACGTGGAAATCGAAGAGCAAGAAGCAGGTCTGATCAATGCAATCGAGGAGGAGAGAGATGAAGAAAACAAGCTCTAAACTCTTTGTAGTGCCCTACATGCTCTGGATCGCCCTCTTTGTGTTGGCACCCTTGGTCTTGATTTTCGGACAATCCTTTTTCAACATTGAAGGCCAGTTTAGTTTAGAAAATTATAAATCTTACTTTGCGTCACAAAACTTGACCTACCTAAAAATGAGTTTCAACTCTGTGCTCTATGCAGGAATTGTGACTTTTGTGACCCTGCTTATCAGTTATCCAACAGCCCTCTTTTTGACCCGTCTCAAGCACCGTCAACTCTGGCTCATGCTGATTATCCTGCCTACCTGGATCAATTTGCTCCTTAAAGCCTATGCTTTTATCGGGATTTTTGGTCAAAATGGCTCAATTAACCAATTCTTGGAATTTATCGGAATCGGTTCGCAACAGTTGCTCTTTACCGATTTCTCCTTTATTTTTGTCGCAAGCTACATCGAGCTTCCCTTTATGATTTTGCCGATTTTCAATGTCTTGGACGATATGGATAACAACCTCATCAATGCCAGCTATGACCTCGGTGCGACCAAGTGGGAGACCTTCCGTCATGTCATCTTCCCTCTGTCTATGAACGGAGTGAGAAGTGGGGTTCAGTCGGTCTTTATTCCAAGCTTGAGTCTCTTCATGCTGACCCGTTTGATTGGTGGGAACCGTGTTATTACTCTGGGAACGGCTATTGAGCAGAACTTCCTAACCAATGACAACTACGGTATGGGTTCAACCATCGGTGTAATTCTCATCTTGACCATGTTCATCACCATGTGGGTGACCAAGGAAAGGAGAGAACGATGAAAAAATTTGCCAATCTTTATCTGGGACTGGTCTTTCTTGTCCTCTACCTGCCGATTTTTTACTTGATTGGTTACGCCTTTAATGCAGGAAACGACATGAATAGCTTTACAGGCTTCAGCCTGAGCCATTTTAAAACTATGTTTGGCGATGGTCGCCTTATGTTGATTGTGACTCAGACCTTTTTCTTGGCCTTTCTGTCAGCCTTGATAGCGACCATTATCGGGACTTTTGGAGCTATTTACATTTACCAGTCTCGCAAGAGATACCAAGAAGCCTTTCTTTCACTCAATAATATCCTCATGGTTGCGCCTGATGTTATGATTGGTGCCAGCTTCTTGATTCTCTTTACCCAACTCAAGTTTTCACTTGGCTTTTTGACCGTTCTATCTAGTCACGTGGCCTTCTCCATTCCTATCGTGGTCTTGATGGTCTTGCCTCGACTCAAGGAAATGAACGGTGACATGATTCATGCGGCCTATGACTTGGGAGCTAGTCAATTTCAGATGTTCAAGGAAATTATGCTTCCTTACCTGACTCCGTCTATCATTGCAGGTTATTTCATGGCCTTCACTTATTCGCTAGATGACTTTGCTGTGACCTTCTTTGTAACGGGAAATGGCTTTTCAACCCTATCAGTCGAGATTTACTCTCGTGCTCGCAAGGGGATTTCCTTAGAAATCAATGCCCTGTCTGCCCTCGTCTTTCTCTTTAGTATTATCCTAGTTGTTGGATATTACTTTATCTCACGTGAGAAGGAGGAGCAAGCATGAAAAAACTCTATTCATTTTTAGCAGGAATTGTAGCCATTATCCTCGTCTTGTGGGGAATTGCGACGCATTTAGATAGTAAAATCAATAGCCGAGATAGTCAAAAACTGGTTATCTACAACTGGGGGGACTATATAGATCCTGAACTCTTGACTCAGTTCACAGAAGAAACAGGAATCCAAGTCCAGTACGAGACTTTTGACTCCAATGAAGCCATGTATACCAAGATCAAGCAGGGTGGAACGACCTACGATATTGCCATTCCTAGTGAATACATGATTAACAAGATGAAGGACGAAGACCTCTTGGTACCGCTTGATTATTCAAAACTTGAAGGTCTTGAAAATATCGGACCAGAGTTTCTCAACCAGTCCTTTGACCCAGGCAATAAATTCTCTATCCCTTACTTCTGGGGAACCTTAGGAATTGTCTACAATGAAACCATGGTAGATGAGGCTCCTGAGCATTGGGACGACCTCTGGAAACCAGAGTATAAGAACTCTATCATGCTCTTTGATGGGGCGCGTGAGGTATTGGGACTGGGTCTCAACTCCCTCGGCTACAGCCTCAACTCCAAGGATACCCAGCAGTTGGAAGAAACAGTGGATAAGCTCTATAAATTGACTCCAAATATCAAGGCCATCGTTGCCGACGAGATGAAGGGTTACATGATTCAGAATAACGCTGCTATCGGAGTGACCTTCTCTGGTGAAGCCAGCCAAATGCTAGAAAAAAATGAAAACCTACGCTATGTGGTACCGACTGAGGCCAGCAACCTTTGGTTTGACAATATGGTCATTCCAAAAACCGTGAAAAACCAAGATGCCGCCTATGCCTTTATCAATTTTATGTTGAAACCTGAAAATGCTCTCAAAAATGCAGAGTATGTCGGCTATTCAACTCCAAACCTACCAGCTAAGGAACTGCTCCCAGAGGAGAAAAAAGAAGACAAGGCCTTCTATCCAGATGCTGAAACCATGAAACACCTAGAAGTTTACGAGAAATTTAACCAT
This sequence comes from Streptococcus mitis, assembly GCA_032480835.1. Lineage (GTDB taxonomy): Bacteria > Bacillota > Bacilli > Lactobacillales > Streptococcaceae > Streptococcus > Streptococcus mitis_DK. The sequence goes on along the minus strand of JAWETZ010000004.1, from coordinate 78,505 downwards.
AAATGGACAGGCAAATACAGCGACCTCTTCCTACAATTTAAAATGTATCGGAAGTAGGAGCTAAACGGATGAAAACGAATCAGTCAGCTGGTTCGTTTTTTAGAAAAAATAGAAATCATGGTATAATAGTTTTAGGGTGAGAGTTATTAGTATTGTTTACAGCATCTCTGAAAATTTAATTCCAAAGGAGTTCAAAATGAGTCAGACTACGCAAATGCATATATATATATATATATAACCTAATAAAAAAATGCAAAAAATATAGATTGAAACCTACTGAAAATCCAGTAGGCTTTTTGCGTTTCTTGGAGGTATCTAATGGCTAAAAAGTTATTAAATATCACTGAGATTGAGGATAGAACCAAGGTTTTAGTAGAGAATCTTAATAAATCGACATTCATTATTGATTTTGTTTCATTGTTTGACATTACTAAAACGACCATAACAAGAGCAAGTAAAGTGGCATCTGATGATTTTATAATAAAAAACAGATTGTATTTTCGTAAAGTTGAAAATCAGCCATTACTTGCTCTGACTGAGATTGATAAAGAGTTGGATGGTCAGGTTCGTAAATCTCGATTTATTATTACAACAGATTTTCAAGAATTATATGCAAAGGATACACAGACAGGACTGACTCTAGCAATTTCTTTTAATGATTTACCAGCCCATTGTGATTTCTTCTTACCTTGGAATGGTATTGAAAAGATTGATTATGATAAGGAAAACCCTGCTGATGTAAAAGCGGCAGAGCGTTTCACCAAACTTTATGATGAACTAATTTCTATCAATCCTGAACTTGCCATTACTGAAACTGACGGTAAATCATTTAATCTATTTTTGATTCGTGTTCTTTTTCTACTATTTGCAGAAGATACAAATATCATCTCCAAGGGAGCTTTCACAAATGTTATTAAGATGAGGACATCTGAAGATGGTTCTGACTTGAATGAGTGTGTTAGAAAACTATTTACTGTTTTAGATATGCCTGAATTTAGTCGTCAGGATTTGGAGTCGTGGTTATCAGATTTTCCCTATGTAAATGGTAAGCTTTTTTCAGAGCCACATCATGACCTTATTTTCAATAAAAGAACTCGTCAATTACTCATTGAAGCAGGGGAATTGCTAAACTGGAATGAAATCAATCCAGATATTTTGGGCTCCATGATTCAAACCGTGGCAAATGCAGAAGCAAGATCAACATCGGGTATGCACTATACTAGCGTGCCCAATATTATGAAGGTCATCAAACCACTGTTTTTAGATAATTTACGAGCAGCATTTACGGAATTAGAAGAACGAGCTGACTACTATATAGGAGGTGGTGACTTTAGCGAGGAACATCGTCGCAAGGAATTGCGACAAATCTTACCTAAGTTAGAAGAGTTGCTCACTCGTATGGCCTCTATCAAGTTTTTAGACCCTGCTTGTGGTTCTGGAAATTTCCTCATCATTACTTATAAAGAACTTCGTCGTTTAGAAATTAATATCTTAATCAAACAGCGTGAAATTCGTGAATCCTTAAATGAAAAAGCTGTTTATCAAGGAGAATTGATTGCTGATGCATCTAAGATTTCTCTATCCCAATTTTCAGGAATTGAATTGGATGATTTCGCTCATGAAGTAGCAAGGTTATCCTTGTATATAGCGGAACACCAGATGAATGTGGAGATGGAAGAAGCACTTGCTGATGTCCATCCAAGGCTACTCCCCTTAAGAGAAGCTGGGAATATCGTTTGTGGGAATGCCCTAAGAATTGACTGGACAACTGTTTTGAATGCTAAGGCAGATGATGAAGTTTATATATTTGGGAATCCGCCGTATATAGGCTCTAAAAAAATGACCTTGGAACAAAAGAAGGAACTAGAAAATGTGATTTGTTCAGAAATTTCTTCTAAAAAATTAGATTATATTTCGGGATGGTTTTATAAGGCAACTCACCTTATTTATGGTAAAAATGCTCAATATGCTTTTGTAACAACAAATTCAATAAATCAAGGTGAGCAAGTTTCAATTTTGTGGAGTGTTCTTCTACAATATGGCCAAATTTCCTTTGCATATCAATCGTTTAAATGGAATAATAGCGCGGCCCATAATGCAGGGGTTACAGTTACTATCATTGGATTTTCAAATAAAAATGATAAGAAAAGAATTATATATAGTGATAAGGGAGAGAGTTATGGAAAGAATATAAATCCCTATCTAGCTTTTGCAGATGATATTATTGTATCTAATCACAATGATTCAGAGAAGTTAAATAATTTTCCAAAAATAGTCTTTGGGAATATGCCAAGAAGTAAATATCTAATACTGACAAATGATGATAAAAATCAATTAGTTCAAAGATATCCTGAAACTGAAGTGTATTTTAAAAAGTATATTGGAGCAGATGAGTATATCAATGGAAATTTTAGATATACTATTTGGATTGATCAAGATGAATATACTAAATTAGATAAGATCCAGGAATTCCATCAATTATTTGAAAATGTAAGGCAAGAACGCCTGAATTCTAAGGCTGCTGGAACAAGAGAAACTGCATCCACACCATGGAAATTTGTTCAACGTGGTGAATGGGATGATATGTTTTCTAAGGGGAAAATAGAAGGGAAGTTTCAACTGTTAGTTCCTGCTGTTACTTCAGAAGATAGAGATTATATACCAATGGGATTTGTGGGAGACGATACAATTATTTCAAATCGTTGCTATATTGTGTATGATACTCCAATTTGGCTACTTGGATGTCTTGTTTCTAAAATGCATATAAAATGGTTTCAAGCGATCGGTGGGAAATTAGAAACTCGATATAGTTATTCAGCTGGACTGGTTTATAATACATTCCCAATCCCAGAACTTTCAGATAGTCGGAAAAATATGCTTGAAGAAGCTGTTTTTGAAATGCTAGATGTTCGAGAAGAAGAAGGTGGAACCTTGGCTGAATTGTACGGTGGAGCCAATAAACCGATGAACGAACGTCTTCGTCAAGCACATGAAAAAATTGATGGTATCGTAGAACGTGCCTACCAGCAAAAGCCTTTTGAATCAGATGAAGAAAGGCTCAGTGTCTTATTGAACCTGTATAAAGAAATGACAGAAAAGGAAGCGAAATGACCTCAAATATATTTGAAATTAATTACAATGGTACAGGTGCTAGTCAATCAAATAATGCACTTGGTATGCGTGAAATGCAGGAGCGGGTATATGCTAAGAGAACTTCTCAACACTTATTGATTAAGGCGCCTCCTGCATCTGGTAAGTCGAGAGCTTTGATGTTTATTGCTCTTGATAAATTACATGCTCAAGGTCTGAAAAAAGCTATTATAGCTGTTCCAGAAAGATCTATTGGAAAATCGTTTCGTTCAACAAAATTGACAGATTATGGTTTTTACTGGGATTGGGAAGTTCTTCCCAAAAATAATTTGACTGAACAAGGGAGCAGTAAAAGTAAGGTAAAACAGTTTGTAGACTTTATGCATTCAGAGTCTCCTGATGATAGAGCTTTAATCTGTACGCATGCCACCTTGCGTTTTGCCTTTGAACAGCTAGCTGATAGTGATTTTAATGATGTTCTTCTAGCTATCGATGAATTTCATCATGTATCTCAAGATGATAATTCAGTTTTAGGAAATGCCTTAAGAAACATATTAGCCAATTCAACAGCCCATGTAGTAGCTATGACAGGGTCTTATTTCCGTGGAGATTCTGTACCCATTTTGGCACCTGAAGATGAGCAAAAATTTGATAAGGTATCCTATACTTATTATGAACAGTTGGAGGGGTACAAATATCTGAAAAGTTTTGCCATGGGTTATAACTTTTATCGTGGTCGTTACACAGATGCCTTGCACGAAGTACTGGACACGAGTAAGAAAACTATCATTCATATTCCCAATGTAAACTCAGGTGAATCAACCAAGGATAAGTATGATGAAGTTGACCGAATTTTAGATGAACTAGGGCAAGCAGTTCCAGATCCTAAGACTGGATTATGGTTAGTTACTGAGGAAACAGGTCGTGTATTGAAAGTTGCAGACCTTGTCACAGAAGAAGGACGTGAAAAAGTACAGGATTACCTAAACAAAATGACCAGTTTAGATGATCTCGATATCATTATCGCACTTGGTATGGCTAAAGAAGGTTTTGACTGGCCTTATGCTGAGTATGCTTTGACGATTGGCTATCGTCAGTCGCTAACAGAAATTGTTCAGATTATAGGTCGAGTAACACGCGATAGTTCCAATAAGTCACACGCTCAATTTACCAATCTCATTTCTCAACCAGATGCTCAAGATGATGAAGTTTTCTTTGCTGTGAATAATGTTATGAAGGCCATTACAGCTAGTCTATTGATGGAGTCTGTTTTAGCGCCAAATTTCAAGTTCAAACGAAAAGACCGAGAAGACCAGAAATCTTCTGGTGCCGAAATATTCGTTAAAGGCTTAAAAGAGCCTAGTACACAGAGAACAAAGGATATCATAGAAAATGATTTGAATGACTTACGTGCTAGTATATTGCAAGAACCGCGTATCCAAACTGCAATTGCTGCGGGAACGGATGCAGAAGTCATTAATAAGCAGATGATTCCAGCCATCATTAAACAAATCTATCCTGACTTAAGTGGGGCTGAAGTTGAAGAAGTTCGTCAACAGTTTATTAGTCAATCGGTAGTTCAATCAGCTGAACGGAAAGAGGGAGTAGGGCAAACAGACTTTCTAAAAATGGCAGATAAATTTGTGAATATTGATGAGTTATCTATTGATTTAATTGATCAGATTAATCCTTTCCAGAGAGCTTACGAAGTTATATCACGTGAAATTGATGCTCCGACTCTGCGTCTAATACAAGACTATATGGATGGTCAGAAGATGGAGTTTTCTGAAGAAGAACTGTTAATTCTTTATCCTCAAATTAAGCAATTTTTAAATGAAAATGGTCGTCATCCAGATAAATCAAGTCACGATAAGTACGAACAGAGACTTGCGTATGCTTTGTTACAATTGTCTCAGATGAAGCTGAAGATGGAGAGCGGTAATGAATGATTTCAAAAACTTAAATGACATTTTTAATGATTCTGATTTTGAACATTTAATAGCTCCTTTAAAACCTATGAAAAAAATAGTTATAGATCACGAAGTGGAGAAATTTTTAGAAATCATAGATTGGGTGAGAGAAAATAATGGGCAAGAGCCACAAAAGTCTAGAAATATTAAAGAACGCAGTTTATTTTCTCGATTGAATGGTATTAGAAAATCTCCTGATAGCATCCGAAAGTTAGAACCTTATGATGAATTTGGGCTACTAAAAATAGATATAGTTGAGTCCGAGCCCCCTATTTCAAGTCCTGCTAGTTTAACAGATATTTTATCAGATGAATTGTTTGAGTCAGTGAATAGTGCTGAGAAATCTTTATTTGATGTCTCACGTTATAAACGAACGATTCAAGCGCGGGATAAAACACGAACACGTAAACGGATGGGAAATTTTGAAGATTATCAGGGATTATTTACTCGTGTTCATGATGAAATTAGTGAAGGTCGTCGTCAAGTCAGAAAGTCTGATGTGATAAAAGAAAAAGAAATTAAACCTGATATGTTCTATGTGGATAATGGAGTAATGGTTTATGTTGTTTCTAAAGGAGAAGACTTCACTGATAAGAATGGTTATACTAATGCTGAACTTCATCTCGTATATGAAAATGGTACAGAAAATAAGAAGGCCTTACTCCGCTCTTTTGTATCTAATCTGCACGATAGAACGCGCCATGGACGAATGGTAACAGAATTGATAGAAGATGTGATGACTGGTATCAGTCCAAGCGAACGAATTACAACTGGATATATCTATGTAGTAAAATCCTTGAGTAGCCATCCTCAAATTGCCAACATCCGTAATCTCTATAAAATCGGTTTTACACAGGATCGAATTGAAAAACGGTTAGCAAATGCAGAAAGAGAAGGAACCTATCTTTATGCTCCTGTCCGTTTAGTAGCTAGTTTTGAGGTTCAAAATTTCAGCGCTCGAAAATTAGAAACGACTCTTCATCATTATTTTGCAGACAAGCAGTTAGATATGGAATTAATAGCACCAAATGGAGAGAGCTTTGTCCCTAAAGAATGGTTTCTAGTATCGCTAGATGAGATCCAAGAAGTGATTGAAAAAGTTAGCTTAATGATCTAGTGGGATAAGGGAGTATTTTTCCCCCTTTGGATTTAAGAAAACACAAAACAGAAAGAAAAGGAATATACTAACATGGAAAACAATAATACAAATTATAAAATCTTTAAATTCTTGGGAATTGCTGTGGTGCTGTTTTATGCTTTTATCTTTATTGGTAGTAGTTTTTCTACTGCTGGGGTAAAAGATGCACCACAAATTGAGTATAAAAGCGACTATATGAACCAGAAAGTGGAACTGAAAGACGCTGAGGTATTGGGCAAGTTTTGGAATGATGAAGGGCACTATCTCGTAGTGTATGACGAAGACACAAAATCCCCAAAATTGTTCAAGATAAGCTACTCTGAGTGGAATCTTATCAGTATAGGGGGTACATACTAAACAGCGCTGGAGGGCTATGCTAGATAGAAAGGTTTTAGAAATAAATTAAATATTACTACTTACATTTCGAAACTAGTAGTTAAATTTTTAAAAGGTCTTCACTCCTACCTCACTACTATTAGTTAAGATGATTTCCAGTTGACGCAAGCTTAAAAAAACGTTATAATAAGAAAGTTGAGAATTGATTTTCACTTGTCTTAGTCCAGAGAAATGGCGGTGCTGCGAGCCATCTAAGCTAGAAACTCATGCTACTCAATTTAACAATTGCATAATAAAAATAAGAGAATGACAAGTTCATTGAATGAAGGTGGTACCGCGGTTTTTCGCCCTTCGTGATATGAGCTTGTCTTTTGATTTTTTGGAGGTGTTGATGAAAACATTTCTTGTCAAACAAAAGTTTCGTTTTGGAGGCGAACGCTTCGCTATCAAGGATGACAGGGGAGAAATCGCCTATCAGGTGGAGGGATCATTTTTTAAGATTCCCAAAACTTTTACCATCTATGATGCTAATGGTGAACATGTCGGTCAGATCAGTAAAGAAATCTTGACCTTGCTTCCTCGTTTTGAGATTCAGCTTAGGGATGGCTCGAGTTTTGTCATTCGTAAGAAGTTGACCTTCTGGCGAGATAAGTATGAGTTTGATAATTTAGGTCTTCGTATCGAGGGCAATGTCTGGGATTTGGATTTCAAATTGCTGGATGATCGCGATCAGCTGATTGCTGAAATTAAGAAGGAACTCTTCCATCTGACCTCTACCTATACCGTAACGGTTCAGGAGGACGCTTATGCAGACCTAGTCATTTCCCTCTGTGTCGCGATTGACTATGTGGAAATGCTGGAAAGCCAATCACATTAAACAAGTAAATAAGGAGACAATATGAAACAACTATCTAGTGCACAAGTACGCCAAATGTGGCTTGATTTCTGGGCGACCAAAGGTCACTCAGTAGAACCATCAGTAAGTTTGGTTCCTGTAAATGACCCAACTCTTTTGTGGATTAACTCTGGGGTAGCAACCCTTAAGAAATACTTTGACGGGACCATCATCCCTGAAAATCCACGTATTACCAATGCCCAAAAGGCTATTCGTACCAACGATATCGAGAACGTAGGGAAGACTGCACGTCACCATACCATGTTTGAAATGTTGGGGAACTTCTCTATCGGGGATTACTTCCGTGATGAAGCCATCACTTGGGCTTATGAGCTTTTGACAAGCCCTGAATGGTTTGACTTTCCTGCTGAAAAACTTTACATGACCTACTATCCAGCTGATAAAGATTCATACAACCGCTGGATTGAAGTGGGAGTAGATCCAAGTCACTTGATTCCAATCGAGGACAACTTCTGGGAAATCGGTGCAGGACCTTCTGGACCTGATACAGAGATTTTCTTTGACCGTGGGGAAGCCTTTGACCCAGAAAATATCGGTCTTCGCCTCCTTGCAGAAGATATCGAAAATGACCGTTATATCGAAATCTGGAACATCGTTTTGTCACAATTTAACGCAGACCCTGCTCTTCCTCGTAGCGAATACAAGGAATTACCACACAAGAACATTGATACGGGCGCTGGTTTGGAGCGTTTGGTGGCGGTTATCCAAGGGGCTAAGACAAACTTTGAAACGGACCTCTTCATGCCAATCATTCGTGAAGTGGAGAAATTGTCTGGTAAGGTCTATGACCAGGATGGCGACAACATGAGCTTTAAGGTTATTGCTGACCACATCCGTTCCCTTTCATTTGCTATCGGCGATGGTGCCCTTCCAGGAAATGAAGGTCGTGGTTATGTCCTTCGTCGTCTCCTTCGTCGTGCGTCTATGCATGGTCAAAAATTGGGTATCAACGAGCCTTTCCTTTACAAACTCGTTCCAACTGTTGGAAAAATCATGGAAAGCTACTACCCAGAAGTTCTTGAAAAATGTGACTTTATCGAAAAAATCGTGAAGAGTGAGGAAGAATCATTTGCTCGTACTCTTCACTCAGGTCAACACTTTGCCCAAGGCATCGTAGCAGACTTGAAAGAAAAAGGTCAATCTGTCATTGCTGGTTCAGATGTCTTCAAGCTTTATGACACTTATGGATTCCCAGTTGAATTGACTGAAGAAATCGCTGAAGAAGCTGGTATGACTGTAGACCGTGAAGGTTTTGAAGCAGCCATGAAAGAACAGCAAGAACGCGCGCGTGCCTCAGCTGTTAAGGGTGGCTCAATGGGTATGCAAAATGAAACCCTTCAAAACATCACTGTAGAAAGTGTCTTCAACTACAATGCTAGCCAATTGTCTTCTAAATTGGTGGCTATCGTAGCTGACAATGCAGAAGTAGAAGCTGTGTCAGAAGGAACTGCTTCACTTATCTTTGCGGAAACGCCATTCTATGCTGAAATGGGTGGACAGGTCGCTGACCACGGACAAATCTTGGATGAGTCAGGTAAGGTCGTGGCTACTGTCACAAATGTTCAAAAAGCACCAAACGGACAAGCTCTTCATACAGTTGAAGTCCTTGCCCCACTTGCCTTGAACCAAGAATATACTTTGGCAATCGATACAAATCGTCGTCACCGTGTCATGAAAAACCACACTGCGACTCACTTGCTTCACGCTGCTCTTCACAATATCCTTGGAAACCACGCGACACAAGCAGGATCTCTTAACGAAGTTGAATTCCTTCGCTTTGACTTTACCCACTTCCAAGCAGTAACTGCAGAAGAATTGCGTGCGATTGAGCAGCAAGTCAACGAAAAAATCTGGGAAGCTCTTGAAGTGAAGACAGTTGAAACAGATATTGACACTGCCAAGGAAATGGGAGCTATGGCTCTCTTTGGTGAGAAATATGGTAAAGAAGTCCGTGTCGTGACTATCGGTGATTACTCTATCGAGCTTTGTGGTGGTACCCACGTTGGCAACACTTCTGAGATTGGTCTTTTCAAGATTGTCAAAGAAGAAGGAATCGGTTCAGGAACTCGTCGTATCTTGGCAGTAACTGGTAAGGAAGCCTTTGAAGCCTACCGTGAACAAGAGGACGCTCTTAAAGCTGTCGCAGCAACTCTTAAAGCACCTCAAGTCAAGGAAGTCCCTCACAAGGTAGAAGGACTCCAAGAACAACTTCGTCAGCTTCAAAAAGAAAATGCTGAGTTGAAAGAAAAAGCCGCAGCTGCAGCCGCAGGCGATATCTTCAAGGACGTTAAGGAAGTCAATGGTCACCGTTATATCGCTAGCCAAGTGTCTGTATCAGATGCCGGTGCCCTTCGTACTTTTGCGGACAACTGGAAACAAAAAGACTACTCTGATCTTCTTGTCCTTGTTGCTGCTATCGGTGACAAAGTCAATGTCCTTGTAGCAAGTAAGACAAAAGACCTTCATGCAGGAAACCTTGTCAAAGAATTGGCACCAATCGTCGATGGACGTGGTGGTGGTAAACCAGACATGGCCATGGCAGGAGGAAGCAACCAAGCTAAGATCCAAGAATTGTTGGATGCAGTAGCAGGTAAATTGTAAGAAAATAAAGATCTATCCATTTGGGTAGGTCTTTTTTGTGAATAGAAAAAAGCCAAATCCGATTGGACCTGGCTTGATTATCATTTGCTATTATACTCAATGAAAATCAAAGAGTAAACTAGGAAACTTGTCGTAGGCTGTACTTGAGTACGGAAAGGCTACGTTGACGCGGTTTGAAGAGATTTCCGAAGAGTATCAGATTGTATTGGCTGCCCAGACACTTACCGAAGCAGCTGAGACTGGGAATTGTCCATAACCTTCCTCATCAATTGTAATTTGACCTTGGTTGTTTTCAAGTAAATCTACAAAGGTTTGGTTAGCCCATTCTTGGCCGACAAACATTGACTTGCTGTTTTCTTGGTTGTTTGAAATCAGGACTGCGATTGGTGATTGATGTTCAGCACCTGAACGTACCCAACCGATACAGTTAGGGTCATCAAAGTAGTCATTTTGTTCTCCATAGGCCAAATCTTTTCGGATGGTTAGGAGGCGGTCAAGGACTTCTTTGAAATCTTGTTGAGCATACTGCCCTGAAATCCCGTAGTAATCTCCGTAAAAGACACATGGAAGCCCATCTTGGCGTAATAGAATGAGAGCATAGGCTGCTGGTTTGAACCATTCTTCAACAGTAGACTCAAGAGCCTGACCACGTTGGGTATCGTGATTGTCGACAAAGGTTACAGCCTTGTCAGGTTTGAGTTCAACCAAGCTATCTGTAAAAATACCACGAAGGTCATAGTCGGAACCTGCTCGGCTAGCATCAAAGAGATTCTGGTGGAGACGAACATCGACAAGGTCAAAGCGTTCTTCTGTTTTTTCAAGATAGTCTAGATTGGCTTCCTTGTCTGGATTCCAAAATTCACCAAAAACATAGAAATCCTCACCGTATTTTTCCTTCATATCGCGGATAAAATTGCCCATAAAGAAAGAATCGATATGTTTGACGGCATCCAAGCGGAAACCAGCTACACCAGTGGTTTCCATGAACCAGTCAGCCCAGTCATAGATGTTTTGGATGACTTCAGGATGTTTAAAGTCTAGGTCAGCATACATGAGATAGTCGTAGTTTCCGTTTTCGTTATCGACTAATTCCTCATTTGCCCAGCCCTTGTTATCACCCTGGATCAGATAAATCCCAGATTTACGACGTTTGGCATCGTAGTCTGTACCTGTGAAGTGGTACCAGTGCCAGTGGAAGTCATTATAGGTATCTTGGCGACCATCGAAGGTAAAGCTAGTCCAGCCGTTGATGGTGAAGGGTTCTCCGAGTTCGACTGTACGATCTTCAGGATCCACTTCGATAACCTGAAAGGCTTCCATGTGATCAGCAGCAGCCTTGTGATTGAGTACCACATCGGCCATAGGCTGGATTCCCTGCGCTTTTAGGGCTTGAATAGCTTGAAGATAGTCTTCTTTGAAGCCATACTTGGTGCGGACAGTTCCTTTTTGGTTAAACTCTCCTAGGTCGAATAAGTCATAAACCCCATAGCCAACATCTTTTTCGTTGGTAGCCTTAAAAGCTGGTGGCATCCAGACATAACTGATGCCGAGATTAGCTAGGTGTTGAGCATCTTCAGCTAGACGTGTCCAGTGCTGACCGTCGTGGGGCAGATACCATTCAAAGTATTGCATGAGTGTTTGATTTTGCATGATGTTTCCTCTTACTTGTCAATCTTGTTCTTTATTCTATCATAAAGTATCTTTTAGGGCAAACGTTTGCGTAAGATAGAATAAATATATTTTAACTACTTAAAATAAAGTGTTGATTTTTTTGTATCAAAGTGCTAGTATAACAGTATGTAATATAGATAAAGATAGGAGTTGTCCCATGATTGAATTTCAAAATGTTAGTAAGTTGTATGGTGATAAAGAGGCCTTGAGCAATCTCAATCTGCAGATTGAAAATGGGGAGATTATGGGTTTGATTGGTCATAATGGGGCTGGAAAATCGACCACCATAAAATCCTTAGTCAGTATCATTTCGCCCAGCAGTGGCGGTATTTTGGTAGACGGTCAGGATTTATCGGAAAATCGCTTAGAGATCAAACGAAAGATTGGCTACGTAGCAGACTCGCCTGACTTATTTTTGCGTTTAACAGCCAATGAATTTTGGGAATTGATCTCCTCATCCTATGATCTGACTAGCTCTGACTTGGAGGCTAGTCTAGCTAGGCTATTAAGTGTTTTTGATTTTGCTGAAAACCGCTATCAGGTTATTGAAACCCTTTCTCACGGAATGCGTCAGAAAGTCTTTGTCATCGGAGCACTCTTGTCTGATCCTGATATTTGGGTCTTGGACGAACCCTTGACTGGTTTGGATCCCCAGGCTGCCTTTGATTTGAAGCAGATGATGAAGGAACATGCACAAAAAGGGAAGACGGTCTTGTTTTCAACTCATGTCCTAGAGGTAGCCGAGCAAGTCTGTGATCGGATTGCCATTTTGAAAAAGGGGCATTTGATTTATTGTGGTAGTGTAGAGGACTTGAGGAAAGACCATCCAGCCCAGTCTTTGGAAAGTATCTACCTTAGCCTTGCTGGTAGAAAAGAGGAGGTTTCAGATGCGTCTCAAGGTCATTAAAAAATTAGTTGATATCAATATCCTCTATTCATCTCAAGAAGCTAATCTGGCTAACCTACGAAAGAAGCAAGCTAAAAATCCTGAAAAAAAAGTAAATGTTTCCGCTAGAGTCCTAAGTTCTTACATTTTTTCCAGTCTCTTGATGCTTTTAATGTTTATAAATATAGCCTTTCGTTTTCCTTTTGAGGAAATACCAAGTTTTTTTAGTACCATGGTTGCTATTTTACTGGTGCTTGCCTTTTCAACTTCTTTCACTGCCTTTTACAATGTCTTTTATGAGAGTAAGGACTTGGCGTCGTATAGGCCCTATGCCTTTAAAGAATCAGAGATTATAATTGCTAAAGGACTGTCTGTTCTCTTGCCAGCTCTAGCTGGAATTGTACCAATCCTAGCTTATTTTCTAGTCCTCTATATTAGGCTAGCTCCTTCTCTTTGGCTGGGCTTGCCTTTGATGCTGCTGTCCTTGGCCTTGTTATTTGTCTCTGTTACTTTAGTGATGGTAGTGGCAGTACATTTCTTGGCTCAGACTAGGGTCTTCAGAAAGTATCAGTCTATTTTTGCCAATGTGATGATTGGGATAGGAGTTCTCATACCTTTAATATTTGTCCTCTTTCTACAGTCGACTTTTGGAAGTATTGTTGACAAAGTTAGAGACATTCCATTTCTCCTTTATCCTCTTCATATCTTTTACAAAATAGCAGTGGAGCCTTTTTCGACAGAAGCCATACTGGGTCTGCTCGCTTGGATAGCTTTAACTGTTTTCTTGCTTTACCTGACCAAAAAGAAGGTTTTGCCTCGTTTTTATGATGTGGTCCTACTTAATAGTGAGGAGAAGGTCAAAAAAGAACGTCGCAGTAAGGAGGGGCTTTCAACTACTAAAAAGGGCTTTTTCCGTATGGTTTTACGCTACCACCTCACCCTCTTGGGACAGGGAACTGGCGTGATTACAGTGCTTTTTACAAGTGCTTTCCTTCCTTATCTCATGATGATTGGTCTGATTTTCAACATCCGAGATTCTCAGATAGTTCCAGACATTCATCCTCCATACTGGTTACCCTTGTTTTTTATAGCTCTCTTTATAGCAGTTGTCAATAACAATATCACCAGCCTGCATTCAATTGCCTTGTCCTTGGAGAGGGAAAATGTTGATTTTCTTAAGAGTTTACCCTTTGACTTTGCTCGTTATGTGAAAGTGAAATTTTGGATTATATATGCTGTCCAGTCCTTTTTACCAGTTCTGACTTTACTTGGTCTTTCTCTATATCTAGGCTTGCCCATCCTTTCGATGATTTACCTTCTTGTAGTCTGGACCCTTGCCAGTGTCATCCTTTCTTGCCACAATTACTTTAAGGACGTAAAAAATCTGTCAACCAATTGGAGTAGCATTACGGACTTGGTGAACCGTTCAAATCGTATAGTAGCAATAGTTTTGATTTTGGTTTATAGTGTTATCTTAATGATTTTAGTCATTGTAAGCTTGTTCTTGGTTCAGTCTCTGGCCCCTGTCCTTGCCATTAGCTTGGGAGTAGGAGTTCTTATCCTCTTGCTTGGTCTTGCTATTTTTGGCTATCATTACTACCTGTCACGCATATTGGCAGAAATAGAAAAAAGATGAGCTAGTTGGTCGCTTGCTTGATAAATTTTATAAAAAGAAATGAAGCTGAGCAAAAAACCACTTCTAACTATCAAAAAACGAGTATTTCCGTAGATGGAGATACTCGTTTTTCTATGCCATTTTTCTTATCATAAAAACAAAACGACTAGAAATTTATAACAATGTATAAATCCTACAGTATCAATTGCTTAAATTTTGGACTAGATTTTATCTATGATGTTTTGAAGATTAATGGAGCTTGAGATGTTTGCTATTTATGGATAGTGTACAAAGTAAATTGTTACTGGTGAGCTCTCTCATGCTTCTGGGTTTGCCTTTCATCTAGTTATTCTTATAAAAATCCGTTTTATACTCAATGAAAATCAAAGAGCAAACTAGGAAGCTAGCCTCAGGTTGCTCAAAGCACCGCTTTGAGGTTGCAGATAAAGCCGATGTGGTTTGAAGAGATTTTCGAAGAGTATTAGACTAATTTCCACTTGGGTCAGGCAACTGGAAGTTACTTTGAAAAGTTACGGAGAAATGATTCCTATTTGTAAAACTTTGATAAGTCTTGGCTGATTTGCTAGAAATGTGGTATAATTTTTCTTATGGAAAAGATTATCATTACAGCAACTGCTGAAAGTATTGAACAAGTTAAACAACTGCTCGAAGCTGGCGTAGATCGTATCTATGTCGGTGAGAAAGATTTTGGCCTTCGTCTGCCAACAACCTTTAGTTATGACCAATTGCGTGAAATTGCTAATCTGGTTCATGATGCTGGTAAGGAATTGATCGTTGCAGTCAATGCCCTCATGCACCAAGACATGATGGATCGTATCAAGCCTTTCCTCGATTTCTTGGAAGAAATTAAGACAGATTACATTACAATTGGGGATGCAGGTGTCTTTTATGTGGTCAATCGCGATGGTTATTCCTTTAAAACTATCTACGATGCTTCTACAATGGTGACTAGCAGTCGTCAGATTAACTTCTGGGGACAAAAGGCTGGCGCATCTGAAGCTGTTTTGGCGCGTGAAATTCCATCAGCTGAACTTTTTAAAATGCCAGAGATTTTGGAAATTCCTGCTGAAGTTTTGGTTTACGGAGCTAGTGTTATTCACCATTCTAAACGTCCACTCTTGCAAAACTACTATAACTTTACGCATATCGATGATGAAAAAACGCGTAAACGTGACCTTTTCTTGGCTGAGCCAAGTGACCCTGAAAGCCACTATTCTATTTTTGAAGACAATCATGGTACTCACATCTTTGCCAACAATGACCTTGATTTGATGACCAAATTGACAGAATTGGTGGAGCATGGTTTCACTCACTGGAAATTAGAAGGACTCTATACTCCAGGTCAAAACTTTGTTGAGATTGCAAAACTCTTTATCCAAGCGCGTAGCTTGATCCAAGAGGACAACTTTAGCCATGACCAAGCCTTCTTGCTGGATGAAGAAGTGCGCAAGTTACACCCTAAAAACCGTTTCCTTGATACAGGATTTTATGATTACGATCCTGACATGGTTAAATAAAGTAAATGGATAGTTGAGAGAAGGAAGAGACAATCATTTCTTCTCTCAATTTTTTCTTATTCTCCAATATTTTCAAAGAATTAGCAGGCTAGGATGCTCTATTTGATAGGCTTTTTAAGCTAAGTAACGTCCTTGAGTTTGAAAAATATCCCATGTTTGCAGGTGCCAAATGGCCCTTTTTTTGGTATAATTTTTTATAATGAAAACGATTGGTAATCGCTATGTTGTGGTGGATTTAGAGGCAACTAGCACAGGTAGTAAGGCTAAAATTATCCAAGTGGGAATTGTTGTGATTGAGGATGGAAAAATCGTCGATCACTATACGACGGATGTCAATCCCCATGAACCTTTGGATGCTCATATCAAAGAACTGACAGGATTGACAGACCAACGTCTGGCGCAAGCGCCTGATTTTTCGCAAGTTGCTAGAAAAATCTTTGACTTGGTGGAGGATGGGATTTTTGTAGCCCACAATGTTCAGTTTGATGCCAATCTCTTGGCGGAAAATTTATTTTTTGAAGGCTATGAACTAAGAAATCCTCGTGTTGACACGGTCGAATTGGCCCAAGTCTTTTTCCCAGAACTGGAAAAATATAGTTTGCCGATTTTGTGTCAGGAATTAGGCATTCCTCTAAAACACGCTCACACAGCCCTTTCAGATGCCCAAGCGACTGCTGAATTACTCCTTTTTCTACGAGAAAAGATGGCCCAACTTCCTAAAGGACTCTTGGAACGCTTGCTGGAGATGGCTGACGCCCTCTTATATGAGTCCTACTTGGTTATTGAAGAAATTTATCGAAACCAATCTATTCTGACTTCTTCTGACTTGGTTGAAGTTCAAGGACTGTATTTCAAGAAAACTGCATCTCCTCTGGAGACACGAAAACTATCTCAAGATTTTTCTAAAAATATTTCTCTATTGAACCTTGAAATGAGGGAGGAACAAGAAAGTTTTGCTAAAGAGGTTGGCTTGCTATTGAAAGATGAGCCTGTCTCATTAATTCAAGCGCCGACAGGAATTGGGAAAACCTATGGCTATCTCTTACCTGCTTTGTCCCAAGTGGAAAATCGTCAGATTGTCCTTAGTGTTCCGACAAAGATTCTTCAAAATCAAATTATGGAAAAAGAAGGTAACCGTCTCAAGGAAGTATTCCATACAGATATCCATAGTTTAAAGGGGCCACAGAATTACCTGAAGTTGGATGCCTTTTATCGTTCCTTGCAGGAAAATGATGAAAATCGCTTATTTAGGCGCTTTAAAATGCAACTCTTGGTCTGGTTGACAGAGACAGAAACTGGGGATTTGGATGAAATCGGACAACTATACCGTTACCAACATTTTCTAAGAGACCTTCGTCATGATGGGAATTTATCATCCAAGAGCTTATTTGTGACGGAAGATTTTTGGAAAAGAAGTCAAGAAAGGGCACAAGCCTGTAAGCTTTTAGTGACCAATCATGCCTATCTTGTAATCAGACTGGAAGATAATCCTGAATTTGTCAGTGACCGTTTATTGATTATTGATGAAGTCCAAAAAGTTTTGTTGGCCCTAGAAAATCTGCTTCAAGAGACCTACGATATCCAGTCTATTATTGATTTAGTTGATAAGGCTTTAGTAGGAGAAGAAAATAGGATTCAACAACGAATATTAGAAAGTATTCGCTTTGAGTGTCTCTATTTGATAGAACAATTTCAATCTGGCAAAACTAGGAAAAATATCTTAGATTCTCTGGCCAATCTCCACCAGTATTTTTCAGAATTAGAGGTAGAAGGCTTTGAGGAACTGGTTTGCTATTTTACGGCTGAAGGTGATTACTGGCTTGAAGCAACTGAAATGAGTCAAAAGAAAATTCAGATTTCTTCTACAAAATCAGGCCGTGTTCTTCTATCTTCCTTAGTGCCTGAATCATGTCAAGTCTTGGGAGTGTCGGCTACTCTTGAGATTAGTCAGAGGATTTCTTTGGCAGACCTTTTAGGCTATCCTGAAGCCAAATTTGTCAAGATTGAAGCTCATAAAAAACAGGATCAAGAAGTGGTCTTGGTCAAAGATTTCCCTCTAGTAACAGAAACCTCCTTAGAAGTTTACGCTAAAGAAGTAGCTGATTTGCTGATGGATGTTCAAGTTTTCCAACAACCGATTTTGGTTCTCTTTACTGCCAAAGACATGCTTTTAGCAGTATCGGATTTACTTCCAGTTAGCCATCTGGCCCAGTATAAAAATGGCGATGTTCATCAACTGAAGAAACGCTTTGAAAAAGGAGAACAACAAATCCTGTTTGGTGCAGCGAGTTTCTGGGAGGGAGTTGACTTTTCAAGTCATCCTTTTGTGATTCAAGTTGTACCAAGACTTCCTTTCCAAAATCCCCAAGAACCCTTGACGAAAAAGATCAATCAGGAACTAATTCAAGAAGGGAAAAATGCCTTTTATGATTATCAATTGCCAATGGCTATTATTCGTTTAAAACAGGCTTTGGGAAGAAGTATGAGACGTGAACATCAACGTTCCTTAACCCTCATTCTGGATAGGAGAATCGTCGGAAAACGATACGGCAAGCAAATGGTGAATTCTCTAGCAAAAGAAGCGAGTGTTACAACGATCGCTCAATCTGAAGTTAATGAGGCTATTGATAAATTTTTAAATGAACTTTGATAAATAGTATTGTATGAAAGTATAAGGTTAGTGTATATGAAACGTTCTTTCGACTCTAGAGTCGATTATAGTTTGCTATTGCCAGTGTTTTTCCTACTGGTTATCGGCGTGGTGGCTATTTATATAGCCGTTAGTCATGATTATCCAAATAATATTTTGCCCATTTTAGGACAGCAGGTCGCCTGGATTGCCTTGGGGCTTGTGATTGGTTTTGTGGTCATGCTCTTTAATACAGAATTTCTTTGGAAAGTGACCCCTTTTCTATATATGTTAGGTTTGGGACTCATGGTCTTGCCGATCGTCTTTTATAATCCAAGCCTAGTTGCATCAACGGGTGCCAAAAACTGGGTATCAATAAATGGAATTACCCTATTCCAACCGTCAGAATTTATGAAGATATCCTATATCCTCATGTTGGCTCGTGTCATTGTCCAATTTACAAAGAAACATAAGGAATGGCAACGTACAGTTCCGCTAGACTTTTTATTAATTTTTTGGATGATTGTCTTTACCATTCCAGTCCTAGTTCTTTTGGCACTTCAAAGTGACTTGGGGACGGCTTTGGTTTTTGTAGCCATTTTCTCAGGAATCGTCTTACTATCAGGAGTTTCTTGGAAAATTATTATTCCAGTATTTGTGACTGCTGTAACAGGAGTTGCTGGATTCTTAGCCATTTTTATCAGTAAGGGTGGCCGGGCTTTTCTCCATCAACTGGGAATGCCTACCTACCAAATCAATCGTATCTTGGCTTGGCTCAATCCATTTGACTTTGCCCAAACAACCACTTACCAACAGGCTCAAGGACAAATTGCCATTGGAAGTGGTGGCTTATTTGGTCAAGGTTTTAATGCTTCTAATCTGCTTATTCCAGTTCGTGAGTCGGATATGATTTTCACGGTTATTGCAGAAGATTTTGGATTTATTGGCTCAGTCCTTGTTATTGCTCTTTACCTCATGCTGATTTACCGTATGTTGAAGATTACTCTTAAATCAAATAACCAGTTCTACACTTATATTTCTACAGGTTTGATTATGATGTTGCTCTTCCACATCTTTGAAAATATCGGCGCTGTGACGGGCTTGCTTCCTCTGACTGGGATTCCACTGCCTTTCATTTCGCAAGGAGGATCGGCTATTATCAGTAATTTGATTGGTGTTGGCTTGCTTTTATCGATGAGCTATCAGACTAATCTAGCTGAAGAAAAGAGCGGAAAAGTGCCATTCAAGAGGAAAAAGGTTGTATTAAAACGAATCAAATAAGGAGAAAATCATGGTTAAAGTAGCAGTTATGTTAGCTCAGGGCTTTGAAGAAATTGAAGCTTTGACAGTTGTAGATGTCTTGCGTCGGGCAAATATTACTTGTGATATGGTTGGTTTTGAGGAGCAAGTGACGGGTTCGCACGCAATCCAAGTAAGAGCGGATCGTGTCTTTGATGGTGATTTATCAGACTATGACATGATTGTCCTTCCTGGAGGGATGCCTGGTTCTGCACATTTGCGTGACAATCAGGCCTTGATTCAAGAATTGCAAAGCTTCGAACGAGAAGGAAAAAAACTAGCAGCTATTTGTGCGGCACCAATTGCTCTCAATCAAGCAGGGGTATTGAAAAACAAGCAGTACACTTGTTATGATGGCGTTCAAGAGCAAATCCTTGATGGTCAATATGTCAAGGAAACAGTAGTGGTAGATGGTCATTTGACAACCAGTCGAGGTCCCTCTACAGCCCTTGCCTTTGCCTACGAGTTGGTGGAGCAGCTAGGAGGGGACGCAGAGAGTTTACGAACAGGAATGCTCTATCGAGATGTCTTTGGTAAAAATCAGTAAAACGGGAGTCAACCTCTCGTTTTTTTATGTGGAAAACTCAGGGAAATCATCGCTTTTTTAACGAAAAAATGGTATAATGAAAGCTATGAAAAATCACGATTATATCTGGGATTTAGGTGGAACTTTACTGGATAATTATGAAACTTCAACAGCTGCATTTGTTGAAACATTAGCGCTGTATGGTATCACACAAGATCATGACAGTGTCTATCAGGCTTTAAAGGTTTCTACTGATTTTGCGATTGAGACATTCGCTCCCAACTTAGAACATTTTTTAGAAAAGTACAAGGAAAATGAAGCCAGAGAGCTTGAACATCCGATTTTATTTGATGGAGTTTCTGACTTATTGGAGGACATTTCAAATCAAGGTGGGCGTCATTTCTTGGTTTCTCACAGAAATGATCAGGTCTTAGAAATTTTAGAAAAAACCTCTATAGCAGCTTATTTTACAGAAGTAGTCACTTCTAGCTCAGGCTTTAAGAGAAAACCAAATCCTGAGTCTATGATTTATTTAAGAGAAAAGTATCAGATTAGCTCTGGTCTTGTTATTGGTGATCGGTCGATTGATATCGAAGCAGGTCAAGCAGCAGGATTGGATACCCACTTGTTTACCAGTATCGTGAATTTAAGACAAGTATTAGATATGTAAGAAAAAGGAATAAGATGACAGAAGAAATCAAAAATCTGCAGGCACAAGATTATGATGCCAGTCAAATTCAAGTTTTAGAGGGCTTAGAGGCTGTTCGTATGCGTCCAGGGATGTATATCGGGTCAACCTCAAAAGAAGGTCTTCACCATCTAGTCTGGGAAATTGTTGATAACTCAATTGACGAGGCCTTGGCAGGATTTGCCAGCCATATTCAAGTCTTTATTGAGCCAGACAATTCGATTACTGTTGTCGATGATGGGCGTGGTATCCCAGTCGATATTCAGGAAAAAACAGGCCGTCCCGCTGTTGAGACAGTCTTTACAGTCCTTCACGCTGGAGGAAAATTTGGCGGTGGCGGATACAAGGTTTCAGGTGGTCTTCACGGAGTGGGGTCCTCAGTTGTTAACGCCCTTTCCACTCAATTAGACGTTCATGTCCACAAAAACGGTAAAATTCATTACCAAGAATACCGTCGTGGTCATGTTGTTGCAGACCTTGAGGTGGTTGGAGATACGGATAAAACGGGAACAACAGTTCACTTCACACCAGACCCAGAAATCTTCACTGAAACAACAACCTTTGATTTTGATAAATTAAATAAGCGTATTCAAGAATTGGCCTTTCTAAATCGTGGTCTTCGAATCTCTATCACAGATAAGCGTGAAGGTTTGGAACAAACCAAGCATTACCATTATGAAGGTGGGATTGCTAGCTACGTTGAGTATATCAATGAGAATAAGGATGTAATCTTTGATACACCAATCTATACAGACGGTGAGATGGATGATATCACAGTTGAAGTAGCCATGCAGTACACAACGGGTTATCATGAAAATGTCATGAGTTTCGCTAACAATATTCATACCCATGAAGGTGGAACGCATGAGCAAGGTTTTCGTACAGCACTGACTCGTGTTATCAACGATTATGCTCGCAAGAATAAGTTGCTTAAAGACAATGAAGACAACTTGACAGGGGAAGATGTCCGCGAAGGATTAACTGCAGTTATCTCGGTTAAACACCCAAATCCACAATTTGAAGGACAAACCAAGACCAAACTGGGGAATAGCGAAGTTGTTAAGATTACCAATCGCCTCTTCAGTGATGCCTTCTCTGATTTCCTCATGGAAAATCCACAGATTGCCAAACGTATCGTGGAAAAAGGGATCTTGGCTGCTAAGGCTCGTGTAGCTGCCAAGCGTGCGCGTGAAGTTACCCGTAAAAAATCTGGTTTGGAAATTTCTAACCTTCCAGGGAAACTAGCAGACTGTTCTTCTAACAATCCTGCGGAAACAGAACTCTTCATTGTCGAAGGAGACTCAGCGGGTGGGTCAGCAAAATCTGGTCGTAACCGTGAATTCCAAGCTATCTTGCCAATTCGTGGTAAAATCTTGAACGTTGAAAAAGCTAGCATGGATAAGATTCTAGCCAACGAAGAAATTCGTAGTCTTTTTACAGCTATGGGAACAGGATTTGGAGCAGAATTTGATGTTTCAAAAGCCCGTTACCAAAAACTCGTTTTGATGACAGATGCCGATGTCGATGGAGCCCACATTCGTACCCTTCTTTTGACCTTAATTTATCGTTATATGAAACCAATCCTAGAAGCTGGTTATGTTTATATCGCCCAACCACCAATCTATGGTGTCAAGGTTGGAAGCGAGATTAAAGAATACATTCAGCCAGGCGCAGATCAAGAAATCAAACTCCAAGAAGCCTTGGCCCGTTATAGTGAAGGTCGTACCAAACCAACTATTCAGCGTTATAAGGGTCTAGGTGAAATGGACGACCATCAGTTATGGGAAACAACCATGGATCCCGAACATCGCTTGATGGCCAGAGTTTCTGTGGATGATGCTGCAGAAGCAGATAAAATCTTTGATATGTTGATGGGGGATCGAGTAGAGCCTCGTCGTGAGTTTATCGAAGAAAATGCTGTCTATAGTACACTTGATGTCTAAAAAAATGGGAGAAGTAGTTCCCTTGGTCTAAAAAATATGATATAATCATTACGATTGTTTCAAGTAAAAAAGGAGTTTAATATGTCTGCTACACTAGTAATTTATTTAATAATTGCAGTTGCAGTTTTATTGGTCATTGCCTATGCTATCGCAATCTATGTAAGGAAGCGCAATGAAAGTAAATTAGCAATTTTAGAAGAGAAAAAAGAAGAACTTTATAATCTTCCAGTTAATGATGAAGTTGAAGCTGTAAAAAATATGCACTTGATTGGACAAAGTCAGGTGACTTTCCGTGAATGGAATCAAAAATGGGTTGATTTATCTCTTAATTCTTTTGCCGATATCGAAAATAATCTTTTCGAGGCAGAAGGCTACAATAACTCATTCCGTTTTTTCAAGGCCAGTCATCAAATTGATCAAATCGAGAGTCAAATTACCTTGATTGAAGAAGATATTGCGGCAATTCGCAATGCCTTGGCAGATTTGGAGAAACAAGAGTCTAAAAATAGTGGACGTGTTCTTCATACCTTGGACTTGTTTGAAGAGTTGCAACACCGAGTTGCTGATCATTCTGAAGAATATGGACAAGGTTTGTCTGAAATCGAAAAACAATTGGAAAATATCCAATCAGAGTTTTCTCAGTTTGTAACTTTAAATTCATCTGGTGACCCAGTAGAAGCTGCTGTGATTTTGGATAATGCTGAAAATCATATCTTGGCTTTGACACATATTGTTGATCGTATACCAGCAATTGTAACAACATTATCTAAAGAGCTACCAGATCAACTAGAAGATTTAGAAGATGGTTACCGTAAGCTCTTAGATGCCAACTATTATCTTGCTGAGACAGATATCGAAGCGCGTTTCCAACTGCTTTATGAGGCTCTCAAGAAAAATCATGAGAATATTGCTAAACTAGAATTGGATAATGCCGAGTACGAAAATACTCAAATCCAAGAAGAGATTAATGCACTTTACGATATCTTTACACGAGAAATTGCGGCACAGAAAGTGGTAGAAGGTTTAGTAGCAACACTTCCTACTTATCTGCAACATATGAAGGAAAATAATGCTTTATTGATAGAAGATATTGAGCGTTTGAGCAAGAACTATTTACTTTCTGAGTCAGATGCAAGTCATGTTCATAGATTGCAAGCTGAGTTAGAGTCTTTGGAAGAATCTGTATTAGAATTAACTTCAGAACAAGAGGAACATTCTGAGCCATATTCATTACTTGAAGAACGTTTGGAAAACTTACAAGCTACTTTGAAAGAAATTGAGGATGAACAAGTTGAACTTAGTCAACGTCTTGCTCAGATTGAAAAAGATGATATCAATGCACGTCAAAAGGCAAATGTATATGTTAATCGTCTCCATACCATCAAGAGATATATGGAGAAACGGAACTTACCTGGTATTCCACAAACTTTCTTGAAGTTATTCTTTACAGCAAGTAATAATACGGAAGATTTAATGGCTGAATTAGAACAAAAATTAGTCAATATAGAATCAGTTAACCGTATTCTTGAAATTGCAACGAAGGATATGGAAGAGCTTGAGGCGGAAACTTATAATATTGTACAATATGCAACCTTGACAGAACAACTCTTGCAATATTCTAACCGCTACCGCTCATTTGATGAACGCATTCAAGAAGCCTTCAATGAAGCTTTAGATATTTTTGAGAAAGAATTTGATTATCATGCTTCGTTTGACAAGATTTCTCAAGCATTGGAAGTGGCAGAGCCTGGTGTAACCAACCGCTTTGTTACCTCATATGAGAAAACACGTGAAACAATTCGTTTCTAAAATAATAAAAAAGATTTGATTGTGTGAGAAGCAGAATCAAATCTTTTTTATTATTTGTCTATAAAATCTTGTATGATAAGATCTCAAGATAAAAAATTGGAGACGATTTAAAAAGCAAGTCAGAACCTATGTCTGGTCTATAAGGTTCAATAGCTTTCTAATCTCTCCAAAATTTTATTTGATTGGAATCGAAATCCCAATTAATTTTTCTGAGTAGAGGGTTTTGATATTGGTCTCATCAATAGAGTCTTTATCAATTTTACGTTTCAAGAAAAACTCTTGGATGGCTTCGATTTCGGTTTCGCGAATAGCACGGTGTTTATTTGAAATGAGGACTTCATAGTGAAGCGGAGCTTGAGTAAAAATAACATCAGTATTCCCTGCAGAATAGACCTCAACAAGGGTTGCATCTGTACTTTCTAGCTGGCTTTTTACAAGTTGCGAGTGTGAGTTTGTCGTATTGATAAGCTTCATAACATTCCCTCCGATTTTCTAATTCTATTATAGCACTTTTTAAATAAAGTAGCTTGATTTATACTCAATGAAAATCAAAGAGCAAACTAGGAAGCTAGCCGCAGGTTGCTCAAAACACAGTTTTGAGGTTGTAGATAAGACTGACGAAGTCAGTGACTATATCTACGGCAAGGCGAAGCTGACGTAGTTTGAATTTGATTTTCGAAGAGTATTAGTCAATCTTATGCTGTTTTTTCCAAGATTGGATGGCCCATTTATGACTACCACGTTTGAGATTTTCCATAGCCTCATCAATAGGGAACCAGGCAATATGATTAAAGTCTTCTAGTGGTTTTTGAACTTCCTTGAAAGAAGTCGCTTCATAGAGGTAGGCAGGATTGTAGTAGTAGGTATCACGGTGACGAGAGTAGAAATATTCATCAGCTTGTCCATAATAGGTACCAATTTCAGCTGTGAATCCAAGTTCTTCAATCAACTCACGTTTTAGGGCCTCTTGATGATTTTCACCTGCTTCAATTTCGCCACCTGGTAAGAACCAAGCGCCATTAGGCGCTTGAACAAGAACAATTTGTTTTTGTTCAGCGTCAGGGATAACTGCATACACTCCATAGCGTGCAACATAGTCTGTATTCGCTTTTTTTTCTCCAAAAGTTGGGTTTGCCATTGCATTTTCCTCATTATCTAGTATCGTTATTATTATCATAATGGACAAAGGGCAAGCTGTCAAGAAATTACAGTTATTTTAGTAAAAAAGAAGCAGAAAATTTTCATTTTCTACTCCTTTTCTATAGGATTTATTTTTCTATTTTAGAAGTTTTCACTTCAGCTTTTTTGGCAGACTTAATTTGAATGTTTCCCTTGCTAGTCATCACTGCCTTGAGGTCTTTTTCGCTTGGATTTTCAAGGTAGTAGTCAGTGATGGCATCCTCTATATAGTCTTGAATGGTACGACGAAGTGGGCGGGCTCCCATTTTTGGATCATAACCGAGGTCAACCAACTTTTCCTTGACCTTGTCTGTCACATAGAGATGGATATTGTTGCTAGAGAGACGCTTGTTAACATCCGCTAGCATGAGCTCGACGATTTGAAGGAGATTATCCTTGCTGAGAGCTTTGAACTCGATGATGCCGTCAAAACGGTTCATAAATTCTGGGCTAAAGAAGTTGCCGAGTTCACCGAGAACAGAGTTGGTACGTCCTTCGCGAGCTGCCCCGAAACCAACGCTGGCTTCAGCCTTACCTGTACCTGCATTTGAAGTCATGATAATAATGGCATCCTTGAAGCTGACGGTACGTCCTTGCCCATCTGTCAAACGTCCATCGTCCAAGACTTGCAGGAACATATGCATGACATCTGGATGGGCTTTTTCTACTTCATCTAAGAGAATAAGAGAATAGGGATTACGGCGGACTTTTTCAGTTAATTGTCCAGCTTCATCGTAGCCGACATAACCTGGAGGGGCACCGACTAACTTAGCAACGCTGTGTTTTTCCATGTATTCACTCATGTCAAAGCGAATCATGCTGTCAGCAGAACCAAAGAGTTCGATAGCTAGTTGTTTGGAAAGTTCTGTCTTACCGACACCGGTTGGGCCGACAAATAAGAAGCTTCCAATTGGGCGGTTAGGCGTACCGAGACCGACACGATTACGGCGAATAGCTTTTGCAATCTTATCAACAGCATCGTCTTGCCCAATAACATGAGACTTGAGGTCTTCAGCTAGATGGATGAGTTGAGATTGTTCTTTCTCTTTCAAATCCCCAACAGGGATGTTGGTTTTCTGCTCGATAATGTGTTCAATTGTTTTCTCACTGATGATAGGAGTATCTTGGTCAGTAACCTTTTTCTTTTGCATTTCCTTATACTTGGCAATTTGATCGCGGAAGTAGGCAGCTTTTTCAAAATCTTCCTCTCGTGTAGCTTGAGATTTGAGATTTTCAGCCTCAATCAAGCGTTGATCAATCACTTTAGGATCTACAAAATTCAAGGTCAAATTCATCTTAGAACCGGCTTCATCTAGGAGGTCAATAGCTTTGTCAGGCAAGAAGCGATCTTGTATGTAGCGATTGGAAAGAGTTGCAGCTGCTTCAATTGCGGCATCGGTATATTGAACGTGGTGGTAGTCTTCGTATTTCTTTTGAATACCTTTGAGGATAGTAATTGTTTCTTCCACGGTTGGTTCATCTACCTTCACAGGCTGCATACGACGCTCTAGGGCAGCATCTTTTTCAATGATACGGTATTCATTGAGGGTAGTAGCACCGACCAATTGTAGTTCCCCACGAGCAAGGGCTGGCTTGAGGATATTTCCTGCATCCATATTGCCATCGCCTGCAGAACCAGCACCGACAATTTCATGGATTTCATCGATAAAGAGAATGATGTCCTCACGTTTGCGAATTTCTTCCATGAGTTTTTGCATGCGTTCTTCAAATTGTCCACGGATACCCGTTCCTTGAACCAAGCTAACCACATCTAGACGGATGACTTGTTTACCTTGGAGTTTATGTGGAACATCGCCATCAACAATTTTCTGAGCTAGACCTTCGACAACGGCAGTTTTTCCGACACCAGGTTCACCGATAAGGACAGGATTATTTTTGGTTCTACGATTGAGAATCTCGATGACACGGATAATCTCATCATCGCGTCCAATAACGGGGTCGATATCACCACGACGAGCAATCTCAGTTACATTGATACCAAATTCTTCTAGTAGGCCTTTTTCTTGGCTAGGTGGAGGAGTTTGAGCAGGTCCACGATTTTGGGAGCCATAACCGCCGTTTCCACCGTAACCTCCACCTGATTGGGTTGGGGGAATAGGAGGAGTATTGCTAGAAGGTCTGAAATTGTTTAGATCATTGAAGAAATCACCAAAGGGATCGAAGTCACGATTGTTCAAATCTGTCATTCCTTTAAAGAGACTGTTGTTAGGATCAGTCTTGATAATCTTGTAGCAGTTTTGACAGAGGTCAATTTGTTTTTGTTTTCCATTGAGATTGGTGTAAAGATGAATTGTTGAGTCGTTGATTTTACAGTTTTGACAAAGCATACATCTACCTCATTTCTTTCTTTAGCCTGACCTGTTTAAAGGTCAAAAATAGTCAAATTTCTATACTCTCATTATAACAGGATTGGACTGTAAAGCAAGTAAAAAGATTGCAGCTTTGAGAAGTTGTTACAATGAAAATTTTTGTGAATTTGGACTATAAAAAAATCCTATTTGTGAGACAAAAAGGATTTTGGTTAGACATGCAGGGACAATCCCAGCTTGTTTTAGATTAGTAGAGGAGTTCGTAAATCTCCATTGCAATCAAGTCAATGCTGTCAAAAGTATAAGTTTCGCGAGCCTCTACATCACGAAGGGTAAAGATTGATCCGTTTTCTTCGTCGTGGCTGTATGCAACTTCTGCAACAACAACTCCTTCGCGTTCAAAATTACGTTTTAAATTTCCGCCGTCTTTTGCCATTGCTTCAAGGCGGTTGATGATTCTAACCAAATGTGATTCCATTTTGATTCTCCTTCATTTCTTATCGTTACTATTTTACCATAAAGGAGGCCAACTTGACTAGAAAAAACTAAGATTTCTCGCTAATTCTACCAGCTTAAAGTTTTTTTGAATAAATTGGATAAAAGGTTTGAATTTTAATTCAATACATGTTATAATCATACAGTATTCTATTTTAGAAAGCAGTGTGACTATGAATTTTTCTTTTTTACCTAAGTATTTACCTTATTTTAACTATGGGGCTGTTGTGACGGTTCTCATTTCTATCTGTGTTGTCTTTTTGGGAACTATTTTGGGTGTTGTCTTGGCTTTTGGGCAACGTTCAAAGTTTAAACCGCTTGTTTGGCTCGCCAACTTGTACGTTTGGATTTTCCGTGGGACACCGATGATGGTTCAGATTATGATTGCCTTTGCTCTTATGCATATCAATGCTCCGACTATTCAGGTTGGAATTTTGGGTGTCGATCTTTCTCGCTTGATTCCAGGGATTTTGATTATCTCTATGAACAGTGGTGCTTATGTTTCTGAGACTGTTCGTGCTGGGATTAATGCGGTTCCAAAAGGTCAGCTAGAGGCGGCTTATTCGCTAGGGATTCGTCCTAAAAATGCTATGAGATATGTGATTTTGCCACAAGCAATCAAAAATATCTTGCCAGCATTGGGGAACGAATTTATTACCATTATCAAGGATAGTTCCCTCTTATCAGCTATTGGTGTTATGGAGTTGTGGAATGGTGCTACAACAGTTTCTACAACAACCTATCTACCTTTGACACCACTTTTATTTGCAGCCTTTTACTACTTGATTATGACTTCTATTTTGACCGTAGCCTTGAAAGCTTTTGAAAAACGTATGGGACAAGGAGATAAGAAATAATGACAGATACCTTGATAAAAATTGAAAATTTACATAAATCCTTTGGAAAGAATGAAGTATTAAAGGGAATCAACCTCGAGATTAAACGTGGAGAGGTTGTCGTTATCATCGGTCCTTCAGGGAGTGGGAAATCTACCTTGCTTCGCTCTATGAATTTATTGGAAGAAGCAACCAAAGGGAAGGTTATCTTTGAGGGAGTCGATATCACGGACAAGAAGAATGACCTCTTTGCCATGCGTGAGAAGATGGGCATGGTTTTCCAACAATTCAATCTCTTTCCTAATATGACTGTGATGGAAAATATCACCTTGTCACCTATCAAGACCAAAGGTGAGAGCAAGATAGTGGCTGAGAAGAGAGCCCAAGAGCTTTTGGAAAAAGTTGGTTTGCCAGATAAGGCAGACGCTTACCCACAGAGTTTGTCAGGTGGGCAGCAACAACGGATTGCCATCGCGCGTGGTTTGGCCATGGAACCAGATGTTTTGCTCTTTGACGAACCAACCTCAGCCTTGGACCCTGAAATGGTTGGAGAAGTTCTGGCTGTTATGCAAGACCTTGCCAAATCAGGAATGACTATGGTTATCGTAACACATGAGATGGGATTTGCCCGTGAGGTGGCAGACCGTGTTATCTTTATGGCAGACGGTGTGGTTGTTGAAGACGGAACACCAGAGCAGATTTTTGAACAAACCCAAGAACAACGGACTAAGGACTTCTTGAGTAAGGTTTTATAATCTATTTTAAAATTTCAAGACAAGATTAATGAAAAGCTCGACCAGAGCTTTTTCTTATAGTTTGAAACTATAAGATTGCCTAGGAAAGAAGTGTTAGAGGGTACTAGCAGTTTTTGGTATAATGGAAGATAGTTTGAAAGAAAAGAGAAGTGATATGACACAGATTATTGATGGGAAAGCTTTAGCGGCCAAATTGCAGGGACAGTTGGCTGAAAAGACTGCAAAATTAAAGGAAGAAACAGGTCTAGTGCCTGGTTTGGTAGTGATTTTGGTTGGGGATAATCCAGCCAGCCAAGTCTACGTTCGCAACAAGGAACGTTCTGCCCTTGCGGCTGGTTTCCGTAGCGAAGTAGTTCGAGTTCCAGAGACCATTAGTCAAGAGGAATTGTTAGACTTGATTGCTAAATACAATCAAGATCCAGCTTGGCATGGGATTTTGGTCCAGTTGCCATTGCCAAAACATATCGATGAAGAGGCGGTTTTATTAGCCATTGACCCAGAAAAGGATGTGGATGGTTTCCATCTGCTAAACATGGGTCGTCTTTGGTCTGGACATCCAGTTATGATTCCATCAACACCTGCAGGAATTATGGAGATGTTTCATGAATATGGGATTGACTTGGAAGGTAAAAATGCCGTTGTTATCGGTCGTTCCAATATTGTCGGTAAACCCATGGCTCAGCTTCTTTTGGCCAAAAATGCAACAGTGACCTTGACTCACTCACGTACCCATAATCTTGCTAAGGTGGCTGCAAAAGCGGATATTCTTGTGGTCGCAATCGGTCGTGCCAAGTTTGTGACTCCTGACTTTGTCAAACCAGGTGTGGTTGTCATTGACGTTGGGATGAATCGCGATGAAAATGGTAAGCTTTGTGGAGATGTTGACTATGAGGCGGTTGCACCACTTGCTAGCCATATCACACCAGTGCCTGGAGGTGTCGGCCCTATGACCATTACCATGCTAATGGAGCAAACTTATCAAGCAGCACTTCGGACATTGGATAGCAAATAAAAGAAACATTCGCTGAAGAGAGTGTATTTTCTATAGCTATATCTAAAATGGCAGAAATAAATATTAAATTTTAGATATAAGATTACAAAAGGAGGTCTGCGCCTCCTTTTTGTTGTATAATGGAGTGAGGTGATTAGATGATTTTAAAAATTTATAATGGGGAATATAGTTTACAATGGGATGGAATATACTACTTAGCACTAATTGATTATCCAAATATTCAAGAATGGGAATTAGAAAAAATTGCTAAATTTATAGCTTACGAAAAACTTCATAAACGTCAAACAAGTATTGAGTGTGCTGATTCTTGTTTAAAGAAAGAGATTTTAGATTATATCTTTCAGCATCTCTTTCTGCCACCATTTACCCCTACAAATAAAATAGTAGCCTCGACTTATGATCTACATAAGAGGTTAGTGACTTCAGACTACTGTAGTCATACTACGACTATAGATGCAGCGATTTCTATCTTTAAAACAGGTCAGCTCTTATCTGCTGTGAAAGCCTTTGGGCGAGATGCTGAGGAGTTGGTTTTGGATAGTCGAAATGCTGCATCGGATCCGATAGATTATTTTGACTATGTCATGTTAGGGTGGTCAAATACAAGTTCTGGTTATCGATTAGCGATGGAGCGTTTATTAGGTCGAGCTCCTTCAGAGAAAGAATTACAAGACAAGTTTATTCCTGGAGTGAGTTTTCATTTTATCTATACAGATTTGATTAAACTTACTGGTTATATTTTTGATGGCTACCATGTTGCAAAAATTAAGGACATATTGAATTTATTTAGTGAGTTGTATATTTGCATTATTCCAACTCATAATAAGAGCCAATTTGAAAATATTATTCCAAGTCAATTACTGGATAGGGTGTATTATCTTGACCATGATGGAGAAGGTTTGGAGGAGTGGGTTAAAAAAGTATATCGGATTGTTTTAAAACGATCAGGTAAAGGATAGTTGAGGAAAAAACAATGAAAGTGATTGATCAAGCCTTACTAGAAAAAGTCATTATTGAACGTTCTTGTACAACTCATAAAGGAGACTACGGTCGTCTGCTGTTGCTGGGTGGGACTTATCCTTATGGTGGTGCTATCATCATGGCTGCTTTGGTGGCTGTTAAAAGCGGTGCAGGATTGGTGACTGTTGGAACGGACAGGGAAAATATTCCAGCTCTGCACAGCCATTTACCTGAGGCTATGGCCTTTTCTCTTCAAGACCAGCAACTGTTAAAAGAGCAGTTGGAGAAGGCAGAAGTGGTCTTGCTGGGACCTGGTTTACGAGACGATGCTTTTGGAGAAGATCTAGTAAAACAAGTCTTTGTTAATTTAAGCAAAAATCAGATTTTGATTGTAGATGGTGGTGCCCTGACCATTCTTGCTAGAACAAGTCTGTCATTTCCGTTTAACCAGCTTATCCTAACTCCCCACCAAAAGGAGTGGGAAAAACTGTCTGGAATTACGATTGAAAAGCAAAACGAAGCTACAACAGCTAGTGCCCTGACTTCTTTCCCTCAAGGAACAATTTTGGTAGAGAAAGGTCCAGCTACTCGTATTTGGCAAGCTGGCCAATCTGATTATTACCAGTTACAGGTTGGCGGTCCCTATCAGGCGACTGGGGGAATGGGAGATACTCTGGCTGGGATGATTGCAGGATTTGCAGGTCAATTCCGACAGGCCAGTCTCTACGAGCGTGTAACCGTAGCGACTCATCTTCATTCAGCGATAGCCCAAGAATTAGCTCAAGAACATTATGTGGTCTTGCCAACGGAGATTGGTAATTGTCTCCCTAAAGTAATGAATAAAATATCTCAAAAAAGACTGGGATAAACTTCAATTTCATACTCAATGAAAATCAAAGAGCAAACTAGGAAGCTAGCCGCAGCCTGTACTTGAGTACGGTAAAGCGACGCTGACGTGGTTTGAAGAGATTTTCGAAGAGTATCAGGAGAAAACGAAGTAAATATTACCACAATAAAACGCATAATATCAAGTTTTTTTAATACCTGATATTATGCGTTTTTGACTTTAAAGCCTTTTTTCTCTGTCTCTATTTTGGAGCAAGCTTCTGCTCAGAATGTTTTATAATTTCTCGTTGATAAATCGGATAAACTGATTCCACCAAACTTTTAAGAAGAAAGCTTTTTCAACTTTCTTTTCTGCTATCATTTCGAAACTAGGATGTTCTGTGGCAATGTAACCTTGACCAATCAAATCCTTGTCTTCGTAAGTCAAATGGCCGACCACGGTTCCAGCTTCAAGTGGTGCTGGGATTGCTTTGGAATCAGGAGTGAATTGAACAGATTGGGAAGATTGATTCCCAACACGTTCAATTAGATAGATATCTTCTGGAGCCACTGCAGTGACCGTATCTTCTTTTCCATCTTGTACAGGGGCTTTGCTATCTTGATAGGCATCGCCTTTTTGCACGATTTTACGAAGTGTAAATGTAGAAGAAATATAATCCATTAGGGAAGATGTAGCTGTAAAACGAGCGTAGGGATTATTATCTTGATGGTCTGCATTCAAAACAACTGTGATAACCCTCATGCCTTTTTCGACAGTAGTACCAACAAAAGACTCTCCAGCCTTATCTGTTGTTCCTGTTTTCAGCCCATCAAAACCACCACGGTAAGCAGGCATACCTTCTAACATATAGTTGGTCGAAGTGATTGTCATCCCAGCAAAAGTAGAAGAAGGTTTTTTCGTTATTTCCAAAACTTGTGGGTACTTTTTGATGAGATTGCGAGCAACGATAGCAACATCATAAGCACTGAGCTTATTTTCATCATCTTTATTAGACCCTGGGTAAATGTTATCTCCTAGAGTCTCGTTGTTAAGACCAGTTGTATTGACAATGGTGGCATCTTTGATTCCCCATTCCAAGAGTTTGGCACGCATCATATCGACGAAGTCTTTCTCTGAGCCAGCAATTTTCTCAGCTAAGGCAATAGCGGCACTGTTGGCACTAGATACCAGGGTTGCTTCAAGCAACTCTTCGACAGTATAATTACGGGCCTCCATAGGAACATTACTGGCTTCAGAATTTGTCGTTAATTGATAAGGATAATCAGAAATATCTACTGGGGTGGATAGTGTGATACTTCCATTTTCTAGAGCCTCATAGACAAGATAAACTGTAAGTAGCTTAGTAATAGAAGCAATTTCGACAGGTTGAGTTGCATCTTTTTCATAAAGTATTTTTCCAGTATTTGCTTCAACAGCAATCGCATGTTTAGCAGTAATATTAAAATCTTGTGCAGCAACAGTAGAAGCTGACCCAATAAGGGATAGGCTTAGTAGAGTTAAAATGATTTTTTTCATAGTAAGTTTATTCTAACATAAAGAAAAAAATATTCCCAGTTTCATGATAGAAGAAAGAAGCTTTTTTGAAAGTATGGTAAAATAGATGAATGGAGGTAGCTCATGTTTCGTAAGAATAAATTATTTTTTTGGACCAGTGAGATTTTATTAGTAACAATTATTTTTTATTTATGGAGAGAGATGGGGGCTATTATCACGCCTTTTGTAAGCGTAGCGAACACCATCATGCTTCCATTTTTATTGGGTGGCTTTTTATATTATTTGACCAATCCTATTGTAATTTTTTTACAAAAGTATTTCAAAATTAATCGTATCATTGGTATTTTACTAACCTTGTGTGCTTTGCTTTGGGGGCTTGTCATTGGGGTAGTCTATCTGTTACCGATTTTGGTCAATCAGTTGACCAGCTTGATTGCGACTAGCCAGACTATCTATAGTCGTTTACAAGATTTGATTGTGGATTTATCTACTTATCCAGCCTTTCAAAATTTGGATATTCAAGCGACTATTCAACAGTTAAATTTATCCTATGTAGATATTTTACAAAATATCCTAAATAGTGTGACAAATAGTGTCGGAAGTGTTATATCAGCTCTCTTTAGTACCGTTTTGATTATTATTATGACCCCCGTGTTTTTGGTTTATTTTTTGTTAGATGGTAACAAATTTTTACCGATGCTTGAGCGCACTGTTTTAAAGAGAGATAAGTTGCATATTGCAGGTCTTTTAAAGAATTTGAATGCGACAATTGCTCGCTATATTAGTGGAGTCGCAATTGATGCGATTATTATCGGTTGTTTGGCCTTTATCGGATATAGCGTGATTGGTTTGAAATACGCTTTGGTCTTCGCCATCTTTTCAGGATTGGCCAATCTCATTCCTTATGTGGGACCAAGTATTGGCTTGATTCCGATGATTATTGCCAATGTCTTTACGGATCCTCATAGAATGCTAATTGCAGTTGTTTACATGCTAATCATTCAACAAGTGGATGGAAATATCCTTTACCCTCGAATCGTTGGTGGCGTGATGAAAGTCCATCCAATTACGATTTTAGTATTACTTTTGTTATCAAGTAATATCTATGGTGTCATTGGTATGATTGTCGCAGTACCAACCTATTCTATCTTGAAAGAAATTTCTAAGTTCTTATCTCGCTTGTATGAAAATCACAAAATAATGAAAGAAAGAGAAAGAGAATTAGCCAAGTAAAAGTCAGGAAATTCCTGATTTTTCTTTTTATTTAGGCAAGTGATAGGAGTAGAAGTGCCGTTTAGATTAGTAGATTAAGAATAATTCACAAAAACTTTGTAAAACACTTGCAATTTAGCTGAAATTTGATAAAATAGTAAGGAAAGTTAGACTGTATTGCCTACTGTCTATCTATAAAATATATTTTATTGGAGGCTTTTACTCAAATGGCAAAAGAAAAATACGATCGTAGTAAACCACACGTTAACATTGGTACTATCGGACACGTTGACCACGGTAAAACTACCCTAACTGCAGCTATCACAACTGTTTTGGCACGTCGCTTGCCTTCATCAGTTAACCAACCGAAAGACTATGCGTCTATCGATGCTGCTCCAGAAGAACGCGAACGCGGTATCACAATCAACACTGCGCACGTTGAGTACGAAACTGAAAAACGTCACTACGCTCACATCGACGCTCCAGGACACGCGGACTACGTTAAAAACATGATCACTGGTGCCGCTCAAATGGACGGAGCTATCCTTGTAGTAGCTTCAACTGATGGACCAATGCCACAAACTCGTGAGCACATCCTTCTTTCACGTCAGGTTGGTGTTAAACACCTTATCGTCTTCATGAACAAAGTTGACTTGGTTGACGACGAAGAATTGCTTGAATTGGTTGAAATGGAAATCCGTGACCTATTGTCAGAATACGACTTCCCAGGTGACGATCTTCCAGTTATCCAAGGTTCAGCTCTTAAAGCTCTTGAAGGTGACACTAAATACGAAGACATCGTTATGGAATTGATGAACACAGTTGATGAGTACATCCCAGAACCAGAACGTGACACTGACAAACCATTGCTTCTTCCAGTCGAAGACGTATTCTCAATCACTGGACGTGGTACAGTTGCTTCAGGACGTATCGACCGTGGTATCGTTAAAGTCAACGACGAAATCGAAATCGTTGGTATCAAAGAAGAAACTCAAAAAGCAGTTGTTACTGGTGTTGAAATGTTCCGTAAACAACTTGACGAAGGTCTTGCCGGAGATAACGTAGGTGTCCTTCTTCGTGGTGTTCAACGTGATGAAATCGAACGTGGACAAGTTATCGCTAAACCAGGTTCAATCAACCCACACACTAAATTCAAAGGTGAAGTTTACATCCTTACTAAAGAAGAAGGTGGACGTCACACTCCATTCTTCAACAACTACCGTCCACAATTCTACTTCCGTACTACTGACGTTACAGGTTCAATCGAACTTCCAGCAGGTACTGAAATGGTAATGCCTGGTGATAACGTGACAATCGACGTTGAGTTGATCCACCCAATCGCCGTAGAACAAGGTACTACATTCTCTATCCGTGAGGGTGGACGTACTGTTGGTTCAGGTATGGTTACAGAAATCGAAGCTTAATTCGGTTTAGTTCCCAGAAGAACAATTATTTAAGTCAGACATTAAAAGAATCTTGCTATGCAAGGTTCTTTTTTTCGATTATTGAGCTAGTACTCAATGAAAATCAAAGAGCAAACTAGGAAGCTAGCCGCAGGTTGCTCAAAGCACTGCTTTGAGGTTGTAGATAGAATTTACGAAGTCAGCTCAAAACATGTTTTTGAGGTTGTAGATAAGACTGACGAAGTCAGTAACCATATATACGGCAAGACGACGCTGACGCGGTTTGAAGAGATTTTTGAAGAGTATAAAATTGAATTGCTTACAGAAAAAGCTCTATACACTAGATGTGTATAGAGCAATGAAGATTATTTGATATAGAGTTCTTGGTTTTTCAAGACAATTTCTCGTACACTTGTATACTTTTTGAGTTTTTTGATTTCTTCTGGATGAGTGACGAGAGTGATAACATAACCTTCTTTACCCATGCGACCTGTACGGCCAGCACGGTGAGTGTATGTTTCAATATCTCTAGGAACATCAAAGTTTACGACGCATTCTAGGCTATCGATATCAATACCACGAGCCAAAAGGTCAGTTGCAAGAAGCAGGGTTAGTTGCTTATCTTTAAACTTTTCTAAGATGACTTTTCTAAATTTAACATTTACATCGCTAGCGAGGGAAACAGCCAATATATCACGATACTGTAGTTTTTCCTCGGCACTCCCAAGGTCTGATAGGCTGTTAAAAAAGACTAGTCCGCGGAAATCCTCAACATGAGCCAATTTTCGTAGCATATCCACTCGGTGACGCTGGTCCACCTGCATATAGAAATGTTGAATGTTGTCCAATTTTTGGTCAGAGAGGTCAATGGTACGTGTATTAGGTACAATCTTTTCTTGGTCAAACTTGGTCGTCGCACTCATGTAGATGAGTTGGTGGTCACGAGGTGCGTAGTGAGTGATTTTCTCAACAAAGTGAATTTGAGACTCATCTAGCAATTGGTCAAATTCGTCCAAGATGATGGTTTCTACATTCATCATCTTGATTTTTTTCAATTTAATCAATTCAAAGATACGGCCAGGGGTTCCAATTAGAATTTCTGGTCCTTTTTTTAGGCGTTCAATCTGACGTTTCTGACTTGAACCCGATAGGAAGAGTTGTGCTGTCAAACCGATAGCCTCTGCCCACGTTTTACATACCTCAAAAATCTGTCCAGCCAGTTCTGTATTTGGTGCTAGAATCAAGAGTTGCTGGGCTTTTTTCTTTTGTAGTCGGAGAAGACTTGGAAGGAGGTAAGCGAGGGTCTTACCAGTTCCTGTTGGGCTCACTCCTAGAAGATTTTCTCCTGCAAGAAGTGGCTCAAATAGTTGGGTTTGAATGGGGGTAAATTCTTGGAAGCCGAGTTGGTCGCTCAGTTCTTGCCATTCAGTCGGTAGTTTAGTTTTCATTTTCTGCCTCAAATCTAATGCCAGCAGCCTGGCGCATGGTATATAGTAGGTCATGAACAGAGCTTGCATCGTCCAGCCAATTCTGGTAGAGTGTCTGGTCTGGTTGCTGAATCATCTGTGCAAATGCAGCGACTTCCTCAGTCATCGTATGAGGAGCCTGTTGGATAGGGAGTTGAACTTGATTTCCTTGGTGGTCGGTAAAAATAGCTGAGCGGATATGTTCAATCGTGTTGAGGGTTAAGGTCCCATCTGTCGTATAAATCTCGCAAGGAAGATTGGAAGTAATGTTTTTCCCAGCCTTGATGTGAACTTGAAAGTCTGGGTAGAAGAGGATACCATCTCCGTTTAGGTCAATGCTATTGTCAAGCTGTTGAGCCTGGTAGGTTGCGTCCTGAGCTTTTCCAAAAAGACGAACGGCAACATAGAGAGGATAAATCCCCAAGTCCATAAGTGCTCCACCAGCAAAACGGTCTGAAAAGACATTTGGTGTCTCCCCAGCCAACAAATCTGGCATCTTGGAAGAATATTTGGCATAATTGAAATCAGCTCCTAAGATTTGCTTGTCTGCTAAAAAGTTTTTGATAGTAGTAAAGGCTTTCTCGTGGTAATTACGAGCTGCCTCAAAGATAAAACAGTGATTTTTATTAGCTGTTTGAATCAAATTCAGCCATTCTTGTGGCTGCGTGACAGCTGGCTTTTCAAGAATGACGTGTTTACCAGCAGTCAAGGCAGCCTTTGCTTGAGCAAAATGTAAGGAGTTTGGACTGGCGATATAGACTACATCAAAGGAGCTCTTAAAGAAGTCCTCTACTTGATCGAATAGTTGGATATTTTCATAGCGAGAAGTAAAGGTTGCTGCAGTTTCTAGTTTTCTAGAATAGACTGCGACCAACTGATATTCTCCACTGGTATGGGCTGCTTCTATGAAGTGATGGCTGATAGCGCCAGTTCCGATGACACCTAATTTTAGCATAAATACTCCTTTTCCAATTTTAAATCCTTCTTTCATTATAACATAGATAGACGTGACTATCCAACAAGGGGTAAAAAATTTCAAATAAGCTACTAGGACTTTCCCAAAGAAAGTGGTACAATAATGAGATGAGTAAATGAAATGGGAGGAAAAATGAGGTTACTACCTATAAGAAAAATATCACGTCAGTCTAAGAGGCTAGCGCTTTTTTTGACTTTTTGTGCAGGATATGTAGATGCCTATACTTTTATTGTGAGAGGGAATACTCTTGTAGCTGGACAAACCGGGAATGTCGTCTTTCTATCAGTGGAACTCATTCAACACAATGTCTCAGATGCCAGTGCCAAAGTAATGACCTTGCTAGCTTTTATGATGGGGGTCTTTTTACTAACTGTTTATAAGGAAAAATTGAGAATTGTAAAAAAACCTATTTTATCATTGATTCCTTTGGCAATCTTATCAATCATTATTGGTTTTGTACCACAGACTGTAGATAATATCTATCTAGTACCGCCCTTGGCCTTTTGTATGGGGTTGGTGACAACCGCTTTTGGAGAAGTGTCAGGTATAGCTTATAATAACGCGTTCATGACAGGGAATATCAAACGGACCATGCTGGCTTTTGGAGATTATTTCAGAACTAAGCACACTCCTTTTTTACGTGAAGGTTTCATATTTGTTAGCCTGCTTAGCAGTTTTGTCCTCGGCGTTGTCTTTTCGGCTTATTTGACGATTTTTTATCATGAAAAGACCATTCTTGGTGTTCCTATTATGATGAGCATTTTTTACCTCAGTATGCTTTTTGCTTCGTGGCGGAAAAAAGTAAAAGAAAAAGCTTCATTTTAGGTGTTATTACTTGTAAGAAAATAGGAGATATGCTATACTTGAAGAGTTGACTATGCACGATCCTGTGCAACCGCACGAACATCGTTGCTTGATTATTCAAGTTTAAGTGGTTCGTCCCACGATGCTAGGCGAGTCTTCACAAAAAATTCGGGGAAACCCATAAAAATCATAGGAGGTGCATAATGAGCACATACGCAATTATCAAAACTGGCGGAAAACAAGTTAAAGTTGAAGTTGGTCAAGCAGTTTACGTTGAAAAATTGAACGTTGAAGCTGGTCAAGAAGTTACTTTTAACGAAGTTGTTCTTGTTGGTGGTGAAAACACTGTTGTCGGAACTCCACTTGTTGCTGGAGCTACTGTAGTTGGAACTGTTGAAAAACAAGGAAAACAAAAGAAAGTTGTTACTTACAAGTACAAACCTAAAAAAGGTAGCCACCGTAAACAAGGTCACCGTCAACCATATACAAAAGTTGTCATCAACGCAATCAACGCTTAATTTTAAGGAGAACACATGATACAAGCAGTCTTTGAGAGAGCCGAAGATGGCGAGCTGAGGAGTGCGGAAATTACTGGACACGCCGAGAGTGGCGAATACGGCTTAGATGTC
This sequence comes from Streptococcus mitis, assembly GCA_032480835.1. Lineage (GTDB taxonomy): Bacteria > Bacillota > Bacilli > Lactobacillales > Streptococcaceae > Streptococcus > Streptococcus mitis_DK. The sequence continues at coordinate 37,452 of JAWETZ010000004.1, read as the reverse complement.
GTGTGTGCATCGGTTTCTACGCTTGCCATTAACTTTATCAATTCTATTGAAAAATTTGCAGGCTATGAACCAATCCTAGAATTAAACGAAGATGAAGGTGGCTATCTGATGGTTGAAATTCCAAAAGATCTTCCTTCACACCAGAGAGAAATGACCCAGTTATTCTTTGAATCATTTTTCTTAGGCATGGCAAACTTATCGGAGAACTCTTCTGAGTTCGTCCAAACCAGAGTTATCACAGAAAACTAACACGGAGGAAAACATTATGTTAAAAATGACTCTTAACAACTTGCAACTTTTCGCCCACAAAAAAGGTGGAGGTTCTACATCAAACGGACGTGATTCACAAGCGAAACGTCTTGGAGCTAAAGCAGCTGACGGACAAACTGTAACAGGTGGATCAATCCTTTACCGTCAACGTGGTACACACATCTACCCAGGTGTAAACGTTGGACGTGGTGGAGACGATACTTTGTTCGCTAAAGTTGAGGGTGTAGTACGCTTTGAACGTAAAGGACGCGATAAAAAACAAGTTTCTGTTTATCCAATCGCTAAATAAAAAGGTTCAGTGAACCTTTTTATCCCGAGCCTTGAAATATAAAGGTGAGGAAGCTAGAGATAGCATAAAAATAGGCTTTCCGAGTTTTCGGAGAGCCTATTTTTTTGTTTTGATACCCATATTATGAGAATTGTATTTGCATCATATTATAAACGGTAAATCAACAAGATTTGCTGTTTTTATTTGTTTGAAATAAAATGAGGACTGAAAAAAGATATCATTCTAATTCTTGCATTGGAATGTTAGAATCTTCATTGAGACTTGACAATTTCCATACTTTTTTCCTTTTTGGAAAACTTCTAAAATATGGTATAATGAAAAGATAAAGAAGTTGGGGGTAGAAGATGAACATTCAACAATTACGCTATGTTGTTGCTATTGCCAATAGTGGTACTTTCCGTGAAGCTGCTGAAAAGATGTATGTAAGTCAGCCGAGTCTGTCTATTTCTGTTCGTGATTTGGAAAAAGAATTGGGCTTTAAGATTTTCCGTCGGACCAGCTCAGGGACTTTCTTGACTCGTCGCGGTATGGAATTTTATGAAAAAGCGCAAGAATTGGTCAAGGGATTTGATATTTTTCAAAATCAGTATGCTAATCCTGAGGAAGAAAAAGATGAATTTTCCATTGCTAGCCAGCACTATGACTTCTTGCCACCAACTATTACGGCTTTTTCAGAGAGCTATCCTGACTACAAGAACTTCCGCATTTTTGAATCAACTACTGTTCAAATCTTAGATGAAGTAGCGCAAGGGCATAGTGAGATTGGGATTATCTACCTCAACAATCAAAATAAAAAGGGGATTATGCAACGTGTTGAAAAGTTAGGCCTAGAGGTTATTGAACTAATTCCCTTCCATACCCATATTTATCTCCGTGAGGGGCATCCTTTAGCCCAGAAAGAGGAATTGGTCATGGAGGATTTAGCGGATCTACCAACGGTTCGTTTCACTCAAGAGAAAGACGAGTACCTTTATTATTCAGAGAACTTTGTTGATACTAGCGCTAGCTCGCAGATGTTCAATGTGACAGACCGTGCTACCTTGAATGGTATTTTGGAGCGGACGGACGCCTATGCTACAGGTTCTGGATTTTTAGATAGTGACAGTGTTAATGGCATCACAGTTATTCGTCTCAAGGATAATTTGGATAATCGCATGGTCTATGTTAAACGTGAGGAAGTGGAGCTCAGTCAAGCTGGGACTCTCTTTGTAGAAGTCATGCAAGAATATTTTAATCAAAAGAGGAAATCATGAAAAAAAGAGGAATAGTGGCAGTCATTGTACTGCTTTTGATTGGGCTTGATCAGTTAGTTAAATCCTATATCGTCTGGCAGATTCCACTGGGTGAAGTACGTTCTTGGATTCCCAATCTCGTTAGCTTGACCTACCTGCAAAATCGAGGGGCAGCCTTTTCTATCTTACAAGACCAGCAGTGGTTATTTGCTGTCATTACACTGGTCGTTATGGTAGGTGCCATTTGGTATCTACATAAACACATGGAGGACTCACTCTGGATGGTCTTGGGCTTGACCTTGATAATTGCAGGTGGTCTTGGAAACTTTATTGACAGGATCAGTCAGGGTTTTGTTGTGGATATGTTTCACCTTGACTTTATCAATTTTGCAATTTTCAATGTGGCAGATAGCTATCTGACTGTTGGAGTGATTATTTTATTGATTGCAATGCTAAAAGAGGAAATAAATGGAAATTAAAATTGAAACTGGTGGCCTGCGTTTGGATAAGGCTTTGTCGGATTTGACAGAATTATCACGTAGTCTCGCGAATGAACAAATTAAATCAGGCCAGGTCTTGGTCAATGGCCAAGTCAAGAAAGCTAAATACACAGTTCAAGAGGGTGATGTCGTCACTTACCATGTGCCAGAACCAGAGGTATTAGAGTATGTGGCTGAGGATATTCCGCTAGAAATAGTCTACCAAGATGAGGATGTGGCTGTTGTCAACAAACCTCAGGGGATGGTGGTGCATCCGAGTGCTGGTCATACTAATGGAACTCTAGTAAATGCTCTTATGTATCATATCAAGGATTTGTCGGGTATCAATGGGGTTCTGCGTCCGGGAATTGTTCACCGCATTGACAAGGATACGTCAGGTCTTCTCATGATTGCTAAAAATGATGAGGCGCATCTAGCACTTGCCCAAGAACTCAAGGATAAAAAGTCTCTCCGCAAATATTGGGCGATTGTTCATGGAAATCTACCAAATGATCGTGGTGTCATTGAAGCACCGATTGGCCGGAGTGAAAAAGACCGTAAGAAACAGGCTGTGACTGCCAAAGGGAAGCCTGCAGTGACCCGTTTCTATGTCTTGGAACGCTTTGGCGATTATAGTTTAGTAGAGTTGCAGCTGGAGACAGGCCGTACCCATCAAATCCGTGTCCACATGGCTTATATTGGCCATCCAGTCGCTGGTGATGAGGTCTATGGTCCACGCAAGACACTTAAGGGACATGGACAATTTCTTCATGCTAAGACTTTAGGGTTTACTCATCCACGAACAGGTGAGATTTTGGAATTTACTGCAGATATCCCAGAGATTTTTAAGGAAACCTTGGAGAAATTGAGAAAATAAGAATGAAAAAGAAATTAACTAGTTTGGCACTTGCAGGCGCTTTTTTAGGTGTGTCATGGTATGGTAATGTACAAGCTCAAGAAAGTTCGGGAAATAAAATTCACTTTATAAATGTTCATGAAGGTGGCAGTGATGCAATTATTCTTGAAAGTAATGGACATTTTGCCATAGTGGATACAGGAGAAGATTATGATTTCCCAGATGGAAGTGATTCTCGTTATCCATGGAGAGAAGGAACTGAAACGTCTTATAAGCATGTTCTGACAGACCGTGTCTTTCGTCATTTGAAGGAATTGGGTGTCCAAAAACTTGATTTTATTTTAGTGACTCATACCCACAGTGATCATATTGGAAATGTTGATGAATTATTGTCTACCTATCCAGTTGACCGAGTTTATCTTAAAAAATATAGTGATAATCGTATTACTAATTCTGAACGCCTATGGGATAATCTGTATGGCTATAATAAGGTTTTACAGACTGCTGCAGAAAAAGGTGTTTCAGTTATTCAAAACATCACACAAGGAGATGCTCATTTTAAGTTTGGGGACATGGATATCCAGCTCTATAATTATGAAAATGAAACAGATTCATCAGGTGAATTAAAGAAAATTTGGGATGACAATTCCAATTCCTTGATTAGTGTGGTGAAAGTCAATGGCAAGAAAATTTACCTTGGGGGAGACTTAGATAATGTTCATGGAGCAGAAGACAAGTATGGTCCTCTTATTGGAAAAGTTGATTTGATGAAGTTTAATCATCACCATGATACCAACAAATCAAATACCAAGGATTTCATCAGAAATTTGAGTCCGAGTTTGATTGTTCAAACCTCGGATAGTCTACCTTGGAAAAATGGTGTTGACAGTGAGTATGTCAATTGGCTCAAAGAACGAGGAATTGAGAGAATTAATGCAGCCAGCAAAGACTATGATGCAACAGTTTTTGATATTCGAAAAGATGGGTTTGTCAATATTTCAACGTCCTACAAGTCGATTCCAAGTTTTCAAGCTGGTTGGCATAAGAGTGCATATGGTAATTGGTGGTATCAAGCGCCTGATTCTACAGGAGAATATGCTGTCGGTTGGAATGAAATCGAAGGTGAATGGTATTACTTTAACCAAAGAGGTATCTTGTTACAGAATCAATGGAAAAAATGGAACAATCGTTGGTTCTATTTGACAGACTCTGGTGCTTCTGCAAAAAATTGGAAGAAAATCGATGGAACCTGGTATTATTTCAACAAAGAAAAACAGATGGAAATTGGTTGGGTAAATACTGGAGGTCAGAACTATTATTTATCAAACGATGGTTCTATGAAGACAAGTTGGCTTCAATATAAGGGTCAATGGTATTACTTTGCTCAATCAGGGGAAATGAAAACGGGTTGGGTAAAAGATAAAGAAACCTGGTACTATATGGATTCCACTGGTATCATGAAGACAGGTGAGATAGAAGTTGCTGGTCATCATTATTATCTAAAAGAATCAGGAGCTATGAAGCAAGGCTGGCATAAAAAGGTAAATGATTGGTACTTCTACAATACAGATGGTTCACGAGCTGTTGGTTGGATCAAAGACAAGGACAAATGGTACTTCTTGAAAGAAAATGGTCAATTACTTGTGAACGGTAAGACACCAGAAGGCTATACTGTTGATTCAAGTGGTGGCTGGTTAGTGGATGTTCCGGTAGAGAAATCTGCTACAACTAGAGCTACAAGTAATTCGGAAATAAAAGAATCCAAAGAAGTAGTGAAAAAAGATCTTGAAAATAAGGCAACGAGTCAACATGAAAGTGGTACAAGTTCTTCAACTAGCCAAGATTTGACATCCTCAACTTCACAAAATTCTGAAACGAGTGCAAACAAATCAGAATCAGAACAGTAGTAAAAAAGAAGGTTTTAGGGCCTTCTTTTTCCTATCAACTCTTTTCTATTTCCTGTCATTCATGTTATAATGGATAAATATGAAGAATCGGAGTGAGACTATGAAATACAAACGGATTGTCTTTAAGGTGGGGACTTCTTCTCTGACGAATGAGGATGGAAGTTTATCACGTAGTAAGGTAAAGGCTATTACCCAGCAGTTGGCTATGTTGCACGAGGCTGGTCATGAATTGATTTTGGTGTCATCAGGTGCCATTGCGGCTGGTTTTGGAGCCTTAGGATTTAAAAAGCGTCCGACTAAGATTGCTGATAAGCAGGCTTCAGCAGCGGTAGGACAAGGGCTTTTGTTGGAAGAATACACAACCAATCTTCTCTTGCGCCAAATCGTTTCTGCACAAATTTTGCTGACCCAGGATGACTTTGTGGATAAGCGCCGTTATAAAAATGCCCATCAGGCTTTGTCAGTTCTACTTAGCCGTGGGGCGATTCCTATCATCAACGAGAATGACAGTGTCGTCATTGATGAGCTCAAGGTGGGTGACAATGACACTCTTAGTGCCCAGGTAGCGGCCATGGTCCAAGCAGATCTTTTGGTTCTCTTGACAGATGTGGACGGTCTCTATACTGGAAATCCTAATTCAGATCCAAAAGCCAAACGATTGGAGAAAATTGAGACCATCAATCGTGAGATTATCGATATGGCTGGTGGAGCTGGCTCGTCAAATGGAACTGGGGGCATGTTAACAAAAATCAAGGCTGCGACTATTGCGACGGAATCAGGAGTTCCTGTTTATATCTGTTCATCATTGAAGGCAGATGCCATGATTGAGGCGGCTGATGAGACCAAGGATGGTTCTTACTTTGTTGCGCAAGAGAAGGGACTTCGTACCCAGAAACAATGGCTGGCTTTCTATGCTCAGAGTCAAGGTTCTATTTGGGTTGATAAAGGGGCTGCTGAAGCTCTCTCTCAACATGGAAAGAGTCTTCTCTTATCTGGTATTGTTGAAGCAGAAGGAGCCTTTTCTTACGGTGATATCGTGACAGTATTTGACAAGGAAAGTGGAAAATCACTTGGAAAAGGGCGCGTGCAATTTGGGGCATCTGCTTTGGAGGATATGTTACGTTCTCAAAAAGCCAAGGGTGTCTTGATTCACCGTGATGACTGGATTTCCATTACTCCTGAAATCCAACTACTCTTTACAGAATTTTAGAGGTAAACTATGGTAAGTACACAAGAACAATTTGAACAGGTACAGGCTGTTAAAAAATCAATCAATACAGCTAGTGAAGAAGTGAAAAACCAAGCCTTGCTAGCAATGGCTGATCACTTAGTGGCTGCTACTGAGGAAATTTTAGCGGCCAATGCCCTCGATATGGAAGCAGCCAAGGGGAAAATCTCAGATGTGATGTTGGATCGTCTTTATTTGGATGCAGGACGTATTGAAGCAATGGCAAGAGGGATTCGTGAAGTGGTTGCTTTACCAGATCCAATCGGCGAAGTTTTAGAAACCAATCAGCTTGAAAATGGCTTGGTTATTACCAAGAAACGGGTGGCTATGGGGGTTATTGGTATTATCTATGAAAGCCGTCCAAATGTGACGTCTGATGCGGCTGCTTTGGCTCTCAAGAGTGGAAATGCGGTTGTTCTTCGTAGTGGTAAGGACGCCTATCAAACAGCCCATGCCATTGTCACAGCTTTAAAGAAGGGTTTGGAGACGACTACTATTCACCCAGATGTGATTCAACTGGTGGAAGATACCAGCCGAGAAAGTAGCTATGCCATGATGAAGGCCAAGGGATATCTAGACCTTCTCATTCCTCGTGGAGGGGCTGGCTTAATCAATGCCGTGGTTGAAAATGCTATCGTACCTGTTATTGAGACAGGAACTGGGATTGTCCATGTTTATGTGGACAAGGATGCAGACGAAGACAAGGCGTTGTCTATCATCAACAATGCCAAAACCAGTCGTCCTTCTGTATGTAATGCCATGGAGGTCCTTCTCGTTCATGAAGACAAGGCAGCAAGCTTCCTTCCTCGCTTGGAGCAAGTTCTAGTTACAGAGCGTAAGGAAGCTGGACTGGAGCCAATTCAATTCCGCTTGGATAGCAAAGCAAGCCAATTCGTTTCAGGTCGAGCAGCTGAGGCCCAAGACTTTGACACCGAGTTTTTAGACTATGTCCTAGCTGTTAAGGTTGTGAGCAGTTTAGAAGAAGCGGTTGCCCATATTGAAACCCACAGTACTCATCATTCGGATGCCATTGTGACGGAAAATGCTGAAGCTGCAGCATACTTTACAGATCAAGTGGACTCTGCAGCCGTTTATGTCAATGCCTCAACGCGTTTTACAGATGGAGGTCAATTTGGTCTGGGTTGTGAAATGGGAATTTCTACTCAGAAATTGCACGCGCGTGGTCCCATGGGCTTGAAGGAGTTGACCAGTTACAAGTATGTGGTTGCTGGTGACGGACAGATAAGGGAGTAAGAGATGAAGATTGGATTTATCGGTTTGGGGAATATGGGTGCTAGTTTGGCCAAGGCTGTTTCGCAGGCTAAGACGAGTGATAATCTTCTCCTTGCCAATCGTAGCCAAGCCAAGGTGGATGCTTTCATTGCAGACTTTGGTGGTCAGGCTTCAAGCAATGAAGAAATTTTTGCAGAAGCAGATGTGATTTTTCTAGGTGTTAAGCCAGCCCAGTTCTCAGACTTGCTTTCTCAATACCAGACCATTCTTGAAAAACGAGAGAGTCTTCTTTTGATTTCGATGGCAGCTGGATTGACTTTAGAAAAACTAGCAAGTCTTATCCCAAGTCAACACCGAATTATTCGTATGATGCCGAATACCCCTGCTTCTATCGGGCAAGGAGTGATTAGTTATGCCTTGTCTTCTAATTGCAGGGCTGAGGACAGTGAGCTCTTTTGTCAGCTGTTAGCCAAGGCAGGTCTCTTGGTTGAACTAGGAGAAGGTTTAATCGACGCAGCGACAGGTCTTGCAGGTTGTGGACCAGCCTTTGTCTATCTTTTTATCGAGGCCTTGGCAGATGCAGGTGTTCAGACTGGATTGCCAAGAGAAACGGCATTGAAAATGGCGGCTCAAACTGTGGTAGGAGCTGGGCAATTGGTCTTAGAAAGCCAGCAACATCCTGGAGTTTTGAAAGACCAAGTATGCAGCCCAGGCGGTTCGACTATCGCTGGTGTAGCAAGCTTAGAAGCACATGCCTTTAGAGGAACCGTTATGGAGGCAGTCAAAAAAGCCTACAAACGAACTAAAAAACTGGGTAAATAAGAGGTGGATTTGTCTGCCTCTTTTATGGTGGTTGATACTCTTCGAAAATCAAATTCAAACTGCGTCAGCTTCACCTTGCCGTACTCAAGTACAGCATGCGGCTAGCTTCCTAGTTTGCTCTTTGATTTTCATTGAGTATGAAATGAGAAGACAAAAAGATTGTCACAAACCCCTATTTTTTTGATAGAATAGAAGTAGTAAAAAAGAAATGAGTTAGACATGTCAAAAGGATTTTTAGTCTCTCTTGAGGGACCAGAGGGAGCAGGAAAAACAAGCGTTCTTGAAGCCCTAATCCCTATATTAGAGGATAGGGGAGTAGAAGTTTTAACAACGCGCGAACCAGGTGGGGTCTTAATTGGAGAAAAAATTCGCGAAGTTATCCTAGATCCTAGTCATACTGAAATGGATCCTAAGACTGAGCTTCTCCTCTATATTGCTAGTCGTCGACAACACTTGGTGGAAAAGGTCTTACCAGCACTTGCAGCTGGAAAACTGGTTATCATGGATCGCTTTATCGATAGTTCGGTTGCTTATCAGGGCTTTGGACGTGGTTTAGATATCGATGCCATTGACTGGCTCAATCAGTTTGCGACAGATGGCCTCAAACCCGATTTGACCCTCTATTTTGACATTGAGGTGGAAGAAGGACTGGCTCGTATTGCTGCTAATAGTGACCGTGAGGTCAATCGCTTGGACTTGGAAGGTTTGGACTTGCACAAAAAAGTCCGTCAAGGCTACCTTTCTCTTCTGGAAAAAGAAGGAAATCGCATTGTCAAGATTGATGCCAGTCTTCCTTTGGAGCAAGTTGTGGAAACAACCAAGGCTGTCTTATTTGACAGAATGGGCTTGGATAAATGAAACAAGAACAACTAAAAGCTTTGCAGCCAGATCAGTTTGATCGCTTTGTCCGTATCCTAGAACAAGACCAGCTCAATCATGCCTACCTCTTTTCAGGTTTCTTTGGAAGCTTGGAAATGGCGCAATTTTTAGCTAAGAGCCTCTTTTGTACGGATAAAGTAGGCGTTTTACCATGTGAAAACTGCCGAAATTGTAAGCTGATTGAAAAGGGAGAGTTTCCCGATGTTACTTTGATTAAGCCAGTCAATCAGGTCATCAAGACAGAACGGATTCGAGAATTGGTGGGGCAGTTTTCTCAAGCAGGGATTGAAAGCCAGCAGCAGGTCTTTATTATCGAGCAAGCTGAGAAAATGCATACTAATGCAACCAATTCTCTGCTCAAGGTCATCGAAGAACCCCAGAGTGAGGTTTACATTTTCTTCTTGACCAGCGATGAGGAAAAGATCTTACCAACAATCCGAAGTCGGACCCAGATTTTCCACTTTAAAAAGCAGGAAGAGAAGCTCATCTTGCTCTTAGAACAAATGGGACTGGTTAAGAAAAAAGCAACTCTTTTAGCCCAGTTTAGTCAATCGCGAGCTGAAGCAGAAAAGTTAGCTAATCAGGCAAGTTTTTGGACCTTGGTCGATGAAAGTGAACGCCTGCTGACTTGGTTAGTAGCTAAGAAAAAAGAAAGTTATTTGCAAGTTGCCAAACTAGCTAGCTTGGCAGATGACAAGGAAAAACAAGATCAGGTTTTACGGATTCTTGAAGTCCTCTGTGGACAAGATATCCTACAAGCAAGAGTAAGAGTGATTCTACAAGATTTGCTAGAAGCTAGAAAAATGTGGCAAGCTAATGTTAGCTTTCAAAATGCCATGGAATATCTGGTCTTAAAAGAAATGTAAACTCAAAAATGAACGATAAAGAAAGGAAAGAGCTGGTTTATGGACAAAAAAGAATTATTTGACGCGCTGGATGATTTTTCCCAACAGTTATTGGTAACCTTGGCCGATGTGGAAGCCATCAAGAAAAATCTCAAGAGCCTGGTAGAGGAAAATACAGCTCTTCGTTTGGAAAATTCTAAGTTGCGCGAACGCTTGGGTGAGGTGGAGGCAGATGCTCCTGTCAAGGCCAAGCATGTTCGCGAAAGTGTCCGTCGCATTTACCGTGATGGATTTCACGTATGTAATGATTTTTATGGACAACGTCGAGAACAGGACGAAGAATGTATGTTCTGTGACGAGTTGTTATACAGGGAGTAAGCATGCAGATTCAAAAAAGTTTTAAGGGGAAGTCTCCCTATGGCAAGCTGTATCTAGTGGCAACGCCGATTGGCAATCTAGATGATATGACCTTTCGAGCAATCCAGGCCTTGAAAGAAGTGGACTGGATTGCTGCTGAAGACACGCGCAATACAGGTCTTTTGCTCAAGCATTTTGACATTTCTACCAAGCAAATCAGTTTTCATGAACACAATGCCAAGGAAAAAATTCCTGATTTGATTGGTTTCTTGAAAGCAGGGCAAAGTATTGCTCAGGTCTCCGATGCGGGTCTGCCTAGTATCTCAGACCCTGGGCATGATTTGGTTAAGGCAGCTATTGAGGAAGAAATTGCAGTTGTTACAGTTCCAGGTGCCTCTGCAGGGATTTCAGCCTTGATTGCCAGTGGTTTAGCACCACAGCCCCATATCTTCTACGGTTTTTTACCAAGAAAATCAGGCCAGCAAAAGCAATTTTTCGACTCAAAAAAAGACTATCCTGAAACACAAATTTTCTATGAATCGCCCCATCGTGTGGCAGATACATTGGAAAATATGCTAGAAGTCTACGGTGATCGCTCGGTCGTCCTGGTCAGAGAATTGACCAAAATCTATGAAGAATACCAACGAGGAAAGATCTCTGAATTGCTAGAAAGCATCGCTGAAAATCCACTCAAGGGTGAGTGTCTACTCATCGTTGAAGGTGCCAGCCAAGATGTGGAGGAAAAGGACGAGGAAGACTTGTTCTTAGAAATCCAATCTCGCATCCAGCAAGGCATGAAGAAAAACCAAGCTATCAAGGAAGTCGCTAAGATTTACCAGTGGAATAAAAGCCAGCTCTACGCTGCTTACCACGACTGGGAAGAAAATCAAGAAAATGACTAATACTCTTCGAAAATCTCTTCAAACCGCGTCAACGTCGCCTTGCCGTAGGTATGGTTACTGACTTCGTCAGTTCTATCCATAACCTCAAAGCAGTGCTTTGAGCAACCTGCGGCTAGTTTGCTCTTTGATTTTCATTGAGTATAAACAGGGAAGTTTGCCTTCTTCCCTTTTTTTGTTATACTAGTAGAAGAAAAAAATAGAAAGATTTGTGGGAGTGAAAAAGTCCGGGGGACTTTTTCAGCCTGAGCCAAGCAACTCGAAAGCGAAGTAAGTCCTGTGGACTTTTTCAGCCTGAGCCAAGAAACTCGAGAGTGAAGTAAGTCCTGTGAACTTTTTCAGTCTGCGCCAAGAAATTCGAAAGCTCTTAAGTCCGATTGGCTTTTTCAATGTGAATCTTGACTTCACACTCCCAAAGAGGTATTAGTGTCGTGTCTCAATCTTATATCAATGTTATCGGTGCTGGTTTGGCAGGTTCTGAAGCAGCCTACCAAATTGCAGAACGTGGTATTCCAGTTAAACTTTATGAAATGCGTGGTGTCAAGCCTACACCCCAGCACAAAACAGACAATTTTGCTGAGTTGGTTTGTTCCAATTCCTTGCGTGGGGATGCTCTTACAAATGCTGTCGGGCTCCTCAAGGAAGAAATGCGTCGCTTAGGTTCTGTCATCTTGGAATCTGCTGAGGCTACACGTGTTCCTGCTGGTGGCGCCCTTGCGGTGGATCGCGACGGTTTCTCCCAAATGGTGACCGAAAAAGTGGCCAACCATCCCTTAATTGAAGTGGTTCGTGATGAAATTACAGAATTGCCGACTGATGTTATTACGGTTGTCGCTACTGGTCCTTTGACTAGCGATGCCTTAGCTGAGAAGATTCATGCCCTTAATGATGGCGATGGCTTCTATTTCTACGACGCGGCAGCGCCTATTATCGATGTCAACACTATTGATATGAGCAAGGTCTATCTCAAGTCTCGTTATGATAAGGGAGAGGCAGCCTACCTCAATGCGCCTATGACTAAGCAAGAATTTATGGATTTCCATGAAGCCTTGGTCAATGCAGAAGAAGCACAGCTCAATTCTTTCGAAAAAGAAAAGTACTTTGAAGGTTGTATGCCTATCGAAGTCATGGCAAAACGTGGCATTAAAACCATGCTTTATGGCCCTATGAAACCAGTCGGTCTGGAGTATCCAGATGACTACACAGGACCTCGTGATGGCGAATTCAAAACACCTTACGCGGTTGTTCAACTTCGTCAGGACAATGCGGCTGGTAGCCTCTACAATATCGTCGGTTTCCAGACCCACCTCAAATGGGGAGAACAAAAGCGTGTTTTCCAAATGATTCCAGGTCTTGAAAATGCTGAGTTTGTTCGTTATGGTGTCATGCACCGCAATTCTTATATGGATTCACCAAATCTTCTTGAACAGACCTATCGTTCTAAGAAACAGCCAAACCTCTTCTTTGCAGGTCAGATGACGGGTGTGGAAGGCTATGTTGAGTCAGCAGCTTCAGGCTTGGTTGCGGGAATTAACGCGGCTCGTCTCTTCAAGGGAGAAAGCGAGGCTATTTTCCCAGAGACGACGGCTATCGGAAGCTTAGCTCATTACATCACCCATGCTGACAGCAAGCATTTCCAACCAATGAATGTCAATTTTGGGATTATCAAAGAGTTGGAAGGCGAGCGTATCCGTGATAAGAAGGCTCGTTATGAAAAAATTGCAGAGCGTGCCCTTAACGATTTAGAGGAATTTTTAACGGTCTAATTTTTTTGAAAGAATTGCTCATGATACTATAAAAATCTTAGAAATTGTGATAAAATAGGTAGGATAAAAAAAGGAGAGTGAAAATGGCGAATCCCAAGTATAAACGTATTTTAATCAAGTTATCAGGTGAAGCCCTTGCCGGTGAACGTGGCGTAGGGATTGATATCCAAACAGTTCAAACAATCGCAAAAGAGATTCAAGAAGTTCATAGCTTAGGTATCGAAATTGCCCTTGTTATCGGTGGAGGAAATCTCTGGCGTGGAGAACCTGCTGCAGAAGCAGGTATGGACCGCGTTCAGGCAGATTACACAGGAATGCTTGGGACTGTTATGAATGCTCTTGTGATGGCAGATTCATTGCAACAAGTTGGTGTCGATACGCGTGTGCAAACAGCCATTGCAATGCAACAAGTTGCAGAGCCTTACGTACGTGGACGTGCCCTTCGTCACCTTGAAAAAGGTCGTATCGTTATCTTTGGTGCCGGAATTGGTTCACCATACTTCTCAACAGATACAACAGCGGCTCTTCGTGCAGCTGAAATCGAAGCAGATGCCATCCTTATGGCTAAAAATGGCGTCGACGGTGTTTACAATGCCGATCCTAAGAAAGACAAGACAGCCGTTAAGTTTGAAGAATTGACTCACCGTGACGTTATCAATAAAGGTCTTCGTATCATGGATTCAACAGCTTCAACCCTCTCAATGGACAACGACATTGACTTGGTTGTCTTCAATATGAACCAACCAGGCAACATCAAACGTGTCGTATTTGGTGAAAATATCGGAACGACAGTTTCAAACAATATCGAAGAAAAGGAATAAGAAAGATTATGGCTAACGCAATTATTGAAAAAGCTAAAGAGAGAATGACCCAGTCTCACCAATCACTTGCTCGTGAATTTGGTGGTATCCGTGCCGGTCGTGCCAATGCAAGCTTGCTGGACCGTGTACATGTAGAATACTATGGAGTAGAAACTCCTCTTAACCAAATCGCTTCAATTACGATTCCAGAAGCGCGTGTTTTGTTGGTAACACCATTTGACAAATCTTCATTGAAAGATATCGAGCGTGCCTTGAACGCTTCTGATCTTGGTATTACACCAGCTAATGATGGTTCTGTGATTCGCTTGGTTATCCCTGCTCTTACAGAAGAAACTCGTCGTGACCTTGCTAAAGAAGTGAAGAAGGTCGGTGAGAATGCTAAAGTGGCTGTCCGCAATATTCGTCGTGATGCTATGGACGAAGCTAAGAAACAAGAAAAAGCAAAAGAAATCACTGAAGACGAATTGAAGACTCTTGAAAAAGATATTCAAAAAGTAACAGACGATGCTGTTAAACACATCGACGACATGACTGCCAACAAAGAAAAAGAACTCTTGGAAGTCTAAAAATAAACAGAAAAACTCAGTTGGCATTGCTGGCTGAGTTTTATTCGAAAGAAGGAAATATGAATACAAATCTTGCAAGTTTTATCGTTGGACTGATCATCGATGAAAATGACCGTTTTTACTTTGTGCAAAAGGAGGGCCAAACCTATGCGCTTTTCAAGGAAGAAGGTCAGCATACGGTAGGTAATACAGTTAAAGGTTTCGCCTATACAGATATGAAGCAAAAGCTCCGCTTGACCACTCTAGAGGTGACTGCTACTCAGGACCAATTTGGTTGGGGAACGGTAACAGAAGTTCGTAAGGACTTGGGTGTCTTTGTGGATACAGGCCTACCTGATAAGGAAATAGTTGTGTCACTCGATATCCTCCCTGAGCTCAAGGAACTCTGGCCTAAGAAGGGTGACAAACTCTACATCCGCCTTGAAGTGGACAAGAAAGACCGAATCTGGGGACTCTTGGCTTATCAAGAAGACTTCCAACGTCTGGCTCGTCCTGCCTATAACAACATGCAGAACCAAAACTGGCCAGCCATTGTGTACCGCCTCAAGCTGTCAGGAACTTTTGTTTACTTACCAGAAAATAATATGCTTGGTTTTATTCACCCAAGTGAGCGTTATGCAGAACCACGTTTGGGGCAAGTCTTAGATGCGCGTGTCATTGGTTTCCGTGAAGTGGACCGTACCTTGAACCTCTCTCTCAAACCACGTTCCTTTGAAATGTTGGAAAACGATGCTCAGATGATTTTGACCTACTTGGAAAGCAATGGCGGTTTCATGACCTTAAATGATAAGTCATCTCCTGATGATATCAAGGCAACCTTTGGGATCTCTAAAGGTCAGTTCAAGAAAGCACTCGGTGGCTTGATGAAGGCTGGTAAAATCAAGCAAGACCAGTTTGGGACAGAGTTGATTTAGGGTAGCTTATGAGAAAATCATTTTACACTTGGCTCATGACCGAGCGCAATCCTAAAAGCAACAGTCCCAAGGCTATATTGGCAGACCTAGCTTTTGAGGAGTCAGCCTTCCCAAAACACACAGATGATTTTGATGAGGTGAGTCGCTTTTTGGAAGAACATGCCAGTTTCTCTTTTAACCTAGGATACTTTGACGCTATCTGGCAAGAATACTTAGAACACTAGCATGATTCACTGGGTTTGGGCTAGTAATTTCTCCACCCCTTTGCTATAATAAAAAGAAATAAAAGGATTAGAGAGGTTCTTTATTTGAAGGAACATTCAATAGACATTCAACTGAGTCATCCAGATGACTTGTTTCATCTTTTTGGTTCCAATGAACGCCATCTTCGTTTGATGGAAGAAGAGCTTGATGTGGTGATTCATGCTCGTACGGAGATTGTGCAGGTTTTGGGAGAAGAGTCTGCTTGCGAGGAAGCTCGTCAGGTTATCCAAGCTTTGATGGTCTTGGTGAACCGTGGGATGACCGTTGGCACCCCAGATGTGGTGACTGCGATTAGCATGGTCAAAAACGATGAAATCGACAAGTTTGTCGCCCTTTATGAAGAAGAAATCATCAAGGATAATACTGGTAAACCTATTCGTGTCAAAACCTTAGGTCAAAAGCTTTATGTGGACAGTGTTAAACAGCATGATGTGACTTTTGGAATTGGGCCAGCAGGGACAGGGAAGACCTTCCTTGCAGTGACCTTGGCAGTGACTGCCCTTAAACGTGGGCAAGTCAAGAGGATTATCCTGACTCGTCCAGCAGTGGAAGCAGGTGAGAGTCTTGGATTTCTTCCGGGTGACCTCAAGGAGAAGGTAGATCCTTACCTTCGACCTGTTTATGATGCCTTGTATCAGATTCTGGGGAAAGACCAAACGACTCGACTCATGGAGCGTGAAATTATCGAGATTGCGCCCCTCGCCTACATGCGTGGACGGACCTTGGATGATGCCTTTGTCATTCTCGATGAGGCGCAAAATACGACTATCATGCAGATGAAGATGTTCTTGACGCGTTTAGGTTTTAATTCTAAGATGATTGTCAATGGAGATATCAGTCAGATTGACTTACCACGTAATGTCAAGTCCGGTTTGATTGATGCCCAAGAAAAGCTTAAGAACATTCACCAGATTGACTTTGTTCATTTTTCAGCTAAGGATGTGGTTCGCCATCCAGTTGTTGCTCAGATTATTCGAGCTTATGAACCAGCTCCAGTTAAAAATGAAGATCGTGAAGAAGCCCAAGAAGAAACAGAATAGCAAAAAAGAGCAGTTCAGGTGGAATTGCTCTTTCTTTTATCTGATAATTAGATTTTTTAGATTAGTTCATCAATTGGAGTATGTTTTTTATCGAGACCTTGGGCTACTGGAAGACTGGTTAAGTAACCTTGATAAGTAGTAATCCCTTGGCGCAAGCCCTCATCCTCAGAAATTGCTTGTACAAAACCTTTACCAGCCAAAGCTTCGATATAAGGAAGAGTGACATTGGTTAGGGCAATGGTTGAAGTACGAGCAACCGCACCAGGGATATTGGCAACGGCATAGTGGAGCACACCGTGTTTTTCATATACAGGCTCATCGTGCGTTGTCACACGGTCAGCTGTCTCGATAACGCCACCTTGGTCAACGGCAACGTCAACGATGACTGATCCTGGACGCATTTGTTTGACCATCTCATCTGTCACCAATTTTGGTGCCTTGGCACCTGGAATGAGAACTGCCCCAATAACAACATCCGCATCTCTCACACTGGCTTCGATGTTAAATGAGTTGGACATGAGAGTTTGAATTTGGTGACCAAAGACCTCCTCTAAAACGGAGAGACGTTTAGCACTGATATCAAGGATGGTTACTTGTGCACCAAGACCAAGAGCAATTCGAGCAGCATGGGTCCCTACGACACCGCCACCGATGATGGTTACTTTCCCTTTAGGTACACCCGGCACACCACCCAGTAAGACACCAGAACCTCCTGCTTGCTTAGTTAGGAAATGAGCACCGATTTGGACTGCCATACGGCCTGCAACCTCACTCATAGGTACGAGGAGCGGTAATTGACCTTGGGAATCACGGACAGTTTCATAGGCAATCCCAGTTGTTTTTGCTTCCAACATAGCATCTGCTAATTCTGGAGCAGCGGCCATGTGCAAGTAGGTGAAGAGAAGCAGGTCGTCACGTAAGTAACCATATTCAGAAGCTAGTGGTTCTTTTACTTTCACGACCAACTCAGCTGCCCAGGCTTCACCAGCAGTAGCGACAATTTCAGCTCCTTGCTTTTGATAGTCAGCATCAGTAAAACCAGAACCGAGACCAGCATTTGTTTCGATAAGAACGCGATGACCACGGCCGACTAAGCCGTGGACACCAGCAGGTGTTAGGGCAACACGGTTTTCATTATTCTTAATTTCTTTTGGAATTCCGATTAACATAGAGAAAAACTCCCTTTCTATTGACGGGTTGTAAATGATTTATCACATTATCTATAAAAAAAAGGTGATGATTTTATTCTATATGAAACCGCTTTAAAAAGCAAGAAAAACTTGTTGTAACTTCTTTTTTTTGCTAGACTGATAGAAAATACTTTTGAATGGTAGAAACGTATGGAATCAATTTTTGTAAAATTTTCCCAGTATCCGTATATAGAAACGGAGCATTTATTGCTTAGACCTGTAACCTTGGATGATGCGGAAGCTATGTTTGAGTATGCCTCGGACAGAGAAAATACGCGCTACACTTTTCCAACCAATCAAAGCTTGGAAGAAACCAAGAATAACATTGCTCAGTTCTACTTGGCTAATCCCTTGGGACGTTGGGGAATCGAATTAAAAAGTAATGGTGAATTTATCGGAACCATTGATTTGCACAAGATTGATCCTGTTCTTAAGAAGGCAGCTATTGGCTACATTATCAATAAAAAATATTGGAATCAAGGTTTGACGACAGAAGCCAATCGTGCCGTGATTAAGCTGGCTTTTGAGAATATTGGAATGAACAAGTTGACCGCCCTTCATGATAAGGATAATCCCGCATCTGGAAAGGTCATGGAGAAATCAGGCATGCGTTTTTCCCATGCAGAACCATATGCTTGTATGGACCAGCATGAAGAAGGCCGAATCGTTACAAGAGTTCATTATGTATTGACCAAGGAAGACTATTTTGCAAATAAATAAGCAGTTGAAAAGAAATTTTCGACTGTTTTTTCTTCCTCTTACGAATAAACTAAGAGAGGAGAAAATATGGAAGTAATTATCGAGAAAATCAAAGAGTATAAAATCATTGTCATCTGTACGGGTCTGGGCTTGCTTATTGGCGGATTTTTCCTACTAAAACCAGCTCCACAAACACCTGCCAAGGAAACGAATTTACAGGCTGAAGTTGCAGCTGTTTCCAAGGATTCATCGACTGAAAAGGAAGTGAACAAGGAAGAGAAGGAAGAACCCCTTGAACAAGATTTAATTACAGTAGATGTGAAAGGTGCTGTCAAATCGCCGGGTATTTACGACTTGCCAGTAGGTAGTCGGGTCAATGATGCTGTTCAGAAGGCAGGTGGCTTGACAGAGCAAGCAGACAGCAAATCGCTCAATCTAGCTCAGAAAGTTAGTGATGAGGCTCTGGTTTACGTCCCAACTAAGGGAGAAGAAGCAGCTAGTCAACAGACTGGTTCTGGGACGGTTTCTTCAACGAACAAGGAAAAGAAGGTCAATCTCAATAAAGCCAGTCTGGAAGAACTCAAGCAGGTCAAGGGATTGGGTGGCAAACGAGCTCAGGATATTATCGACCATCGTGAGGCAAATGGCAAATTCAAGTCGGTAGATGAACTCAAGAAGGTTTCTGGCATTGGTGCTAAAACGATAGAAAAGTTAAAAGACTATGTTACAGTGGATTAAGACTTTCCCTATTCCCCTAATCTATCTGAGTTTTCTATTGCTCTGGCTTTACTACGCCATTTTTTCAGCGTCCTATCTTGCTTTGTTGGGCTTTGTTTTTCTGATAGTCTGTCTCTTTATCCAATTTCCGTGGAAGTCTGTTAGAAAAGTTCTAGTGATTTGTGGAATCTTTGGATTCTGGTTTGTTTTTCAAAATTGGCAACAGAGTCAAGCGAGTCAAAATCTGGCGGATTCTGTTGAGAGGGTGCGGATTTTGCCTGACACTATTAAGGTCAATGGTGATAGCCTATCCTTTCGTGGTAAGTCTAGCGGTCGTACTTTTCAAGTCTATTATAAACTCCAGTCCGAGAATGAAAAAGAACAATTCCAAGCTTTAACATCCCTTCATGACTTGGAACTAGAAGGAAAACTTTCGGAGCCAGAAGGGAAGAGAAATTTTGGTGGCTTTGACTACCAAGCCTATCTGAAGACTCAGGGAATTTACCAGACTCTCAATATCAAAAAAATTCAGTCACTTCAAAAGGTTGGCAGTTGGGATATAGGAGAAAATCTGTCCAGCTTACGTCGAAGGGCTGTAGTTTGGATTAAGAAACATTTTCCAGACCCTATGCGCAACTACATGACAGGCCTCTTGCTAGGACATCTAGACACCGACTTTGAGGAGATGAATGAGCTTTATTCCAGTCTAGGAATTATCCACCTTTTTGCCTTGTCCGGCATGCAGGTAGGCTTTTTCATGGACGGATTTAAGAAACTTCTCTTGCGATTGGGCTTGACCCAAGAAAAGTTGAAATGGTTGACTTATCCCTTTTCTCTTATCTATGCAGGCCTGACTGGATTTTCAGCATCGGTCATTCGCAGTCTCTTGCAAAAATTATTGGCTCAACACGGCTATAAGGGATTAGATAATTTTGCCTTAACGGTTCTTGTTCTCTTTATGGTCATGCCAAACTTTTTCTTGACAGCAGGAGGAGTCTTGTCCTGCGCTTATGCTTTTATCTTGACCATGACCTGCAAAGAAGGGGAGGGGCTTAAGGCTGTTGCTAGAGAAAGTCTAGTCATCTCCTTGGGCATATTGCCTATTCTATCCTTCTATTTTGCGGAATTTCAGCCATTGTCCATCCTCTTGACCTTTGTCTTTTCCTTTCTTTTTGACTTGGTCTTCTTACCGCTCTTGTCTGTCTTATTTGCCCTTTCCTTTCTCTATCCAGTCATTCAGCTGAATTTTATTTTTGAATGGTTGGAGGGGATGATTCGCTTGGTATCACAGGTGGCAAGTAGACCTCTGGTCTTTGGACAACCCAATGCATGGCTTTTAATCTTATTATTAATTTCTTTGGCTTTGGTCTATGATTTGAGGAAAAATATCAAAAGAGCAGCTGGATTCAGTTTACTTATTGTGGGTCTCTTTTTCTTGACCAAGCATCCACTGGAAAATGAAATTAGCATGCTGGATGTGGGGCAAGGCGAAAGTCTTTTCCTACGGGATGTATCTGGTAAGACCATTCTCATAGATGTAGGTGGCAAGACAGAGTCTACTAAGAACATCGAAAAATGGCAAGAAAAGACGACGACCAGCAATGCCCAGCGAAACTTGGTCCCCTATCTCAAAAGTCGAGGAGTAGCTAAGATTGACCAGCTGATTTTGACAAATACGGACAAGGAGCATGTTGGCGATTTGTTGGAGGTGACCAAGGCTCTCCATGTAGGCGAAATTTTAGTGTCAAAAGGCAGTCTGAAACAGAAGGAATTTGTGGCAGAACTACAGGCGACTCAAACCAAGGTGCGTAGTGTGTCAGTAGGAGAGAACTTGCCAATTTTCGGAAGTAAGTTAGAAGTCCTATCTCCATGGAAAATTGGAGATGGAGGTCATGAAGACTCCCTAGTTCTGTATGGAAAACTCTTGGATAAGCACTTTCTCTTCACAGGAAATTTGGAGGAAAAAGGAGAGAAGGATTTGCTGAAGAACTATCCAGACCTGAAAGTAGATGTTTTGAAAGCTGGCCAACATGGCTCTAAAAAATCATCAAGTTCAGCCTTTCTAGAACAGCTCAAACCAGAGATGACTCTCATCTCAGTTGGAAAGAACAATCGAACGAAACTCCCCCATCAGGAAACCTTGACGCGACTGGAAGGTATCAATAGCAAAGTTTATCGAACTGACCAGCATGGAGCTATACGCTTTAAAGGGTGGAATAGTTGGAAGATTGAAACGGTTGGTTAATGAGCACAAACTTTTCAAAAAAATAACTTTTTATCTTGACAAGGGCTAGAAAACTTGGTATCATATAAAAGTTGAGAAAAGCAGAAGTGAGAGCTTCTCGCCTTGTGACATTAAGTTGCCTGGCCCTACGGATGAAAAGTTTCTAAGAAACGCTATCATAACGTGCGGGCTTGTATATTTACGGGTCCGCTATTGTTTTTCTCTAATAAAACAAAAGAGGTGAAAACCATAGCAAAGCAAGACTTATTCATCAATGATGAGATTCGTGTACGTGAAGTTCGCTTGATTGGTCTTGAGGGAGAACAGTTAGGCATCAAGCCACTCAGTGAAGCACAAGCTTTGGCTGATAACGCTAATGTTGACCTAGTATTGATTCAACCACAAGCCAAACCACCTGTTGCAAAAATTATGGACTACGGTAAGTTCAAATTTGAGTACCAGAAGAAGCAAAAAGAACAACGTAAAAAACAAAGTGTTGTTACTGTGAAAGAAGTTCGTCTAAGTCCAACTATTGACAAGGGTGACTTTGATACAAAACTTCGCAATGCACGCAAATTCCTTGAAAAAGGAAATAAAGTTAAGGTATCTATTCGCTTTAAGGGTCGTATGATTACCCATAAAGAGATTGGTGCAAAAGTTTTAGCCGAGTTTGCTGAAGCAACTCAAGATATTGCCATCATCGAACAGCGTGCTAAAATGGATGGACGTCAAATGTTCATGCAATTGGCGCCAGCGACTGACAAAAAATAATTGTCAGAAAGTTAAATAAAGGAGAAAAAATCATGCCAAAACAAAAAACACACCGCGCATCAGCTAAACGTTTCAAACGTACAGGTTCTGGTGGACTTAAACGTTTCCGTGCTTACACTTCTCACCGTTTCCACGGAAAAACTAAGAAACAACGTCGTCATCTTCGTAAAGCATCTATGGTGCATTCAGGAGATTACAAACGTATCAAAGCAATGCTTACTCGCTTGAAATAATAGCCTAACAGTAAGTAAAGAATTCTAGGAAATATTTGGAGGAAATAAAACATGGCACGTGTTAAAGGTGGCGTTGTATCACGCAAACGTCGTAAACGTATTCTTAAATTAGCAAAAGGTTACTATGGAGCTAAACACATCTTGTTCCGTACTGCAAAAGAACAAGTAATGAACTCTTACTACTATGCATACCGTGACCGTCGTCAGAAAAAACGTGACTTCCGCAAATTGTGGATCACTCGTATCAACGCGGCAGCTCGTATGAACGGACTTTCATACTCACAATTGATGCATGGTTTGAAATTGGCTGAGATCGAAGTTAACCGTAAAATGCTTGCTGACTTGGCTGTTAACGATGCAGCAGCTTTCACAGCTCTTGCAGATGCAGCTAAAGCAAAACTTGGTAAATAATAACTGATGAGACTGGAACAGGATTGTCCCAGTCTTTTTAGAAATAAAGGAGAAAAATATGGCTTCAAAAATGCTACATACTTGCTTGCGAGTAGAAAACCTTGAAAAATCAATCGCATTTTATCAAGATGCTTTTGGTTTTAAAGAATTGCGTCGCAGAGATTTTCCAGATCATGCCTTCACGATTGTCTATCTAGGTCTTGAGGGTGATGACTATGAGTTGGAGTTGACTTATAACTACGATCACGGTCCTTATGTGGTTGGAGATGGCTTTGCCCATATCGCCCTAAGTACACCTGATCTTGAAGCTCTTCACCAAGAGCACAGTGCAAAAGGTTATGAAGTGACTGCACCAAATGGCTTACCAGGAACTGCACCAAACTATTACTTTGTCAAAGACCCTGATGGATACAAGGTCGAAGTCATTCGTGAAAAATAATCACGTGAAGTCAAGTAGAATGTTCGTTTTCTACTTGACTTTTTTTAGCTGATAGAGTATACTAGTAAAAATTTAACCTTTAAGGGGAGTCCAGAGAGACTCACAAGGTGTCAGATAAAAGAATAGTACAATGTTCTAGAGGAGACTTTTTGAGTGTGCTCTCTTGTCTTGTATGATTTTAACTGAGGCCTTGCACTAGCAAGGTCTTTTCTTTATCTGGTCCCCTTAAAATTTAAGGAGGAAAAGTCATGAATCCCACATGTAAGAAACGCTTGGGTGCCATTCGATTGGAAACCATGAAGGTGGTTGCACAAGAGGAAATCGCGCCAGCAATTTTTGAATTAGTCCTAGAAGGGGAAATGGTTGAAGCTATGCGAGCAGGCCAATTTCTTCATCTACGTGTGCCTGATGATGCCCATCTCTTGCGCCGCCCTATTTCAATTTCGTCTATTGACAAGGCAAACAAGCAGTGTCATCTCATTTATCGGATTGAGGGGGTTGGAACAGCTATTTTCTCAACCTTAAGTCAGGGAGATACTCTTGATGTGATGGGGCCTCAGGGGAATGGTTTTGACTTGTCTGACCTAGATGAGCAGAGCCAGGTTCTCCTTGTTGGTGGTGGGATTGGTGTTCCGCCCTTGCTTGAGGTGGCCAAGGAATTGCATGAGCGTGGTGTGAAAGTAGTGACAGTTCTTGGTTTTGCTAATAAGGCTGCTGTTATTCTTGAAAGGAAATTATCCCAATATGGTCAGGTTTTTGTGACGACAGATGATGGTTCTTATGGCATTAAGGGGAATGTTTCTGTTGTCATCAATGATTTAGATAGTCCGTTTGATGCTGTTTACTCATGTGGGGCACCTGGAATGATGAAGTATATCAATCAAACCTTTTATGACCACCCAAGAGCCTATCTATCTCTGGAATCTCGTATGGCTTGTGGGATGGGGGCTTGCTATGCCTGTGTCCTAAAAGTGCCAGAAAGCGAGACGGTCAGCCAACGTGTCTGTGAAGATGGCCCTGTTTTCCGTACAGGAACAGTTGTATTATAAGGAGAAAATCATGACTACAAATCGTTTACAAGTTTCTCTACCTGGTTTGGATTTGAAAAATCCCATTATTCCAGCATCAGGCTGTTTTGGTTTTGGTCAAGAGTATGCCAAGTACTATGATTTAGACCTTTTGGGTTCTATTATGATCAAGGCGACAACCCTTGAACCACGCTTTGGCAATCCAACTCCAAGGGTGGCAGAAACACCTGCTGGCATGCTCAATGCAATTGGCTTGCAAAATCCTGGTTTAGAGGTTGTTTTGGCTGAAAAGCTACCGTGGCTGGAAAGAGAATATCCAAATCTTCCTATTATCGCCAATGTAGCTGGTTTTTCAAAACAAGAGTATGCAGCTGTTTCTCATGGTATTTCTAAGGCAACTAATGTAAAGGCCATAGAGCTCAATATTTCTTGCCCTAACGTAGATCACTGTAATCATGGACTCTTGATTGGTCAAGATCCAGATTTAGCCTATGATGTGGTGAAAGCAGCTGTGGAAGCCTCTGATGTACCAGTTTATGTCAAACTAACTCCTAGTGTGACGGATATCGTTACTGTCGCAAAAGCTGCAGAAGATGCGGGAGCAAGTGGCTTGACCATGATTAATACTCTAGTTGGAATGCGCTTTGACCTCAAAACCAGAAAACCAATCTTGGCCAATGGAACAGGTGGAATGTCTGGTCCAGCAGTATTTCCAGTAGCCCTCAAACTCATCTGCCAAGTAGCCCAAACAACAGATCTGCCTATCATTGGAATGGGAGGAGTGGATTCGGCAGAAGCTGCCCTAGAAATGTATCTGGCTGGTGCCTCTGCTATCGGAGTTGGAACAGCCAACTTTACCAATCCATATGCCTGTCCTAATATTATTGAAAATCTGCCAAAAGTCATGGACAAATACGGCATTAGCAGTCTAGAAAATCTCCGCAAGGAAGTAAAAGAGTCTATGAAATAAACTGCAATCAATCTGTTTTATAGGAAAATGAAGTTGGAGTAGTGTATTATTGTTTCGAAAATATTGTTAGAAATTAATTTGATTTTCTCAATCTATTTGTTCATATTTTATTTCATTTCACTATAGAATTTTTAATGATTAGTAAGTAAACAAGCCAAAAATCCTGATTTCAAGTAAATCAGGATTTTTTCATGGATGCGATTTTTTCTGGATCTGGTGTGACACGGAGGGTCTTTTGTCCGGTATAGGTTACAAAACCGGGTTTTCCACCTGTTGGTTTGTTGAGTTTCTTGACTTCAATCATATCTACCTGAACCAGATTTGACAGGCGACCTTGAGAGAAGTAGGCGGCTAGCTCTGCTGCGTCTGTTTTGACTTCATCAGATGGGTAAAGATTTCCTGAGATGACAACATGGCTTCCAGGAATGTCCTTGGCATGGAACCAAAGTTCCTCCTTGCGGGCCATTTTAAAGGTTAGCTCTTCATTTTGCAGGTTATTGCGGCCGACATAGATGATGGTTTTGCCATCACTTGCTAGATATTGTTCTGGTTTTTTGCGTTTCTGGATTTTCTCCCGTTGTCTTCTGCGGATAAAGCCTGTTTGGATTAATTCTTCACGGATTTCAGCGATTTCTTCCAGTCCAGCTTGGTTGAGGACAGTTTCGACACTTTCTAGATAGAGAATGGTTGCCTTGGTTTCTTCAATCAGATCAGTTAAGTATTTGACAGCTTCTTTGAGTTTCTGATACCGTTTAAAATAGCGTTGGGCATTCTGGTTGGGAGTCAGAGCCTTATCAAGCGCAATGGTGATAGGTTGGTTGGTGTAGTAGTTGTCCAGGATAACCTGGTCTTGGTCGTTAGGCACTTGGTGGAGGAAGGTTGTTAGCAATTCTCCTTTTTGACGAAATTCTTCAGCGTTGTCTGTCGCCAGTAACTCTTTTTCTTGTTTTTTGAGTTTGTGGCGGTTTTTCTGAAGTTCATTTTCAACACGACGAATGAGTTCACTGGCTTGCTGTTTGACGCGGTCGCGCTCAGCCTTATCCTTATAGTAGGTGTCCAACAAATCAGAAAGACTGGCAAAAGGCTCTCCCACCTGATTTGCAAAAGGAACTGGGCTGAAGGAAGTCTCAGTCAAGCATGGTTTGGTTTCTTGATTGAAAAAGTTTCGGAAAGTGGAAAGTTTTTCACTAACCAGTATCCTTTCCAATTCATTTGCCGTATCGCGTCCCAGACCTTGAAAGAGGCTTTGAAGATTTTTAGCTGTCGTTTCCTGTGTTTGCAGGATTTCAAAGAGTTTCTCGTCCTTGATTGTAAAAGGATTGAGAGATTCCGTACTTGGCGGAGCGATGTAGGTAGACCCAGGCAGTAATGTGCGGTAGCTATTTTGTGAAAAACCGACGTGTTTGATAACTTCGAGGATTTTATGACTGCTTTTATCCACGAGGAGAATATTACTGTGTTTACCCATGATTTCGATAATCAAGGTAGCCTGAATATGGTCTCCAATCTCGTTTTTATTAGAAACCGTAATTTCAACAATACGGTCATTTTCCACCTGCTCAATCGATTCAATCAGGGCACCCTGCAAATATTTTCTCAAAACCATGATAAAGGTAGAAGGCTGGGCTGGGTTTTCAAAAGTTGTTTGGGTCAGCTGAATGCGTCCAAAAACTGGATGGGCAGAAAGGAGCAGGCGATGACTTTGGCGATTGCTGCGGATTTGCAAGACCAACTCTTGTTCAAAAGGTTGATTGATTTTCTGGATGCGACCATTCACTAACTCTCTTCGCAATTCCTCAACCATGTGGTGTAAAAAAAATCCGTCAAATGACATCGTTCTCTCCTTGTGATTGTATTCCATAGTATTATATCAAAAAGGTAGAATAAAATCATGGAAATGTGGTATAATAAAGCCAAGTAAAGAGAAACGAGAAGCACATGTATATTGAAATGGTAGATGAAACTGGTCAAGTTTCAAAAGAAATGTTGCAACAAACCCAAGAAATTTTGGAATTTGCAGCCCAAAAATTAGGCAAAGAAGACAAGGAGATGGCAGTCACTTTTGTGACCAATGAGCGTAGTCATGAACTCAATCTGGAGTACCGTGACACGGACCGCCCGACAGATGTTATCAGTCTTGAATATAAACCAGAGTTGGAAATTGCCTTTGACGAAGAGGATTTGCTTGAAAATCCTGAATTGGCAGAGATGATGTCTGAGTTTGATGCCTATATTGGGGAATTGTTCATCTCTATCGATAAGGCTCATGAGCAGGCCGAGGAATACGGTCACAGCTTTGAGCGTGAGATGGGCTTCTTGGCAGTACACGGCTTTTTACATATCAATGGCTATGATCACTACACTCCGGAAGAAGAAGCGGAGATGTTCGGTTTACAAGAAGAAATTTTGACAGCCTATGGACTCACAAGACAATAAACGAAAATGGAAAAATCGTGACCTGATATCTAGTTTAGAATTTGCTCTCACAGGAATTTTTACTGCCATTAAGGAAGAACGCAATATGCGAAAACATGCAGTGACGGCTCTTGTAGTCATTCTTGCAGGTTTAGTTTTTCAGGTGTCACGAATCGAATGGCTCTTTCTCCTATTGAGCATTTTCTTGGTAGTAGCTTTTGAAATTATCAATTCTGCTATTGAAAATGTGGTGGATTTGGCCAGTCACTATCACTTTTCCATGCTGGCTAAAAATGCCAAGGATATGGCAGCTGGCGCGGTATTAGTAGTCTCTCTTTTTGCAGCCTTAACAGGCGCATTGATTTTTCTCCCACGAATCTGGGATTTATTATTTTAAACAGTAAGAGGAAATTATGACTTTTAAATCAGGCTTTGTAGCCATTTTAGGACGTCCCAACGTTGGGAAATCAACCTTTTTAAACCACGTCATGGGGCAAAAGATTGCCATCATGAGTGACAAGGCGCAGACAACGCGCAATAAAATCATGGGAATTTACACAACCGACAAGGAGCAAATTGTCTTTATCGACACACCAGGGATTCACAAGCCTAAAACAGCTCTCGGAGATTTTATGGTCGAATCTGCCTATAGTACCCTTCGTGAAGTGGACACTGTTCTTTTTATGGTGCCTGCTGATGAAGCGCGTGGTAAGGGAGACGACATGATTATCGAGCGTCTCAAGGCTGCTAAGGTTCCTGTGATTTTGGTTGTGAACAAGATTGATAAGGTTCACCCAGACCAGCTTTTGTCTCAGATTGATGATTTCCGTAACCAAATGGACTTTAAGGAAATCGTTCCAATCTCAGCCCTTCAGGGCAATAACGTGTCTCGTCTAGTGGATATTTTGAGTGAAAATCTGGACGAAGGATTCCAGTATTTCCCAGCTGATCAAATCACAGACCATCCAGAGCGCTTCTTAGTATCAGAAATGATTCGTGAGAAAGTCTTACACCTAACTCGTGAAGAGATTCCGCATTCTGTCGCAGTAGTAGTGGATTCTATGAAACGAGACGAAGAGACAGACAAGGTTCATATTCGAGCAACTATCATGGTCGAGCGCGATAGTCAGAAAGGGATTATCATCGGTAAAGGTGGTGCTATGCTTAAGAAAATTGGTAGCATGGCCCGTCGTGATATTGAACTCATGCTAGGAGACAAGGTCTTCCTAGAAACCTGGGTCAAGGTTAAGAAAAACTGGCGTGATAAAAAGCTAGATTTGGCTGACTTTGGCTATAATGAAAAAGAATACTAAGTAGAGGTGGGCTCATGCCTGCTTCTTGTTTTTACAGAAGGAGGATTTATGCCTGAATTACCTGAGGTTGAAACCGTTCGTCGTGGCTTAGAAAAATTGATTTTGGGAAAGAAGATTTCGAGTGTAGAAATTCGCTATCCCAAGATGATTAAGACAGATTTGGACGAGTTTCAAAAGGAAGTGCCTGGTCAGATTGTTGAGTCAATGGGACGTCGTGGAAAATATTTGCTTTTCTATCTTACAGACAAGGTCTTGATTTCTCATCTGCGAATGGAGGGCAAGTATTTTTACTATCCAGACCAAGCACCCGAACGCAAGCATGCCCATGTTTTCTTTCAGTTTGAAGATGGGGGCACGCTTGTTTATGAGGATGTACGCAAGTTTGGTACTATGGAACTCTTGGCTCCTGACCTTTTAGACGCCTACTTTATTTCTAAAAAATTAGGTCCTGAACCAAGCAAACAAGAATTTGATGTGCAGGTCTTTCAAGCTGCCCTAGCTAAGTCCAAAAAGCCTATCAAATCCCACCTCCTAGACCAGACCTTGGTAGCTGGCCTTGGCAATATCTATGTGGATGAGGTTCTATGGCGAGCTCAGGTTCATCCAGCTAGACCTTCCCAGACTTTGACTGCAGCAGAAGCGTCAGCCATTCATGACCAGATCATTGCTGTTTTGGGCCAGGCTGTTGAAAAAGGTGGTTCCACCATTCGGACCTATACCAATGCCTTTGGGGAAGATGGAACCATGCAGGATTTTCATCAAGTCTATGACAAGGCTGGTCAAGAATGTTCACGTTGTGGCACCATCATTGAGAAAATCCAACTAGGTGGACGAGGAACTCACTTTTGTCCAAACTGTCAAAGGAGGGGCTGATGGGAAAAATCATTGGAATCACTGGGGGAATTGCCTCTGGTAAGTCAACTGTGACAAATTTTCTAAGAAAGCAAGGTTTTCAAGTAGTGGATGCCGACGCAGTCGTCCACCAACTACAGAAACCTGGTGGTCGTCTGTTTGAGGCTCTAGTCAAGCACTTTGGGCAAGAAATCATCCTTGAAAACGGAGAACTTAATCGCCCTATCCTAGCTAGTCTTATCTTTTCAAATCCTGAAGAACGGGAATGGTCTAGGATAACTCAAGGGGAGATTATTCGTGAGGAGCTAGCTACGTTGAGAGACCAGTTTGCTCAGACAGAAGAGATTTTCTTCATGGATATTCCCCTACTTTTTGAGCAGGACTACAGCGCTTGGTTTGATGAGACGTGCTTGGTCTATGTGGACCGAGATGTCCAAGTAGAACGTTTAATGAAAAGAGACCACTTGTCCAAAGATGAAGCTGAATCTCGTCTGGCAGCCCAGTGGCCTTTAGAAGAAAAGAAAGATTTGGCTAGCCATGTTCTAGACAACAATGGCAATCAGGATCAACTTCTAACACAAGTACTTTCTCTACTTGACGGAAGTCAGTAAGATAACTCTAAAATCAGGTATTTCAAGGATTTACTCCTCCAACCAAGTTTTTTATATTGGTGGAGTTATCGGACCTATGGCAGGTTCTGCAGTAGCAGGTCAATTTGGCTACCATGCTGTCTTTTATTCGACAAGTCTTTGTGTTGCCTTTAGTTGTCTCTTTAACCTGCTTCAATTTCGAACATTATTAAAAGTAAAGGAAATCCAGTGCGAGTAAAAATTAATCTCAAATGCTCCTCTTGTGGCAGTATCAATTACCTAACCAGTAAAAATTCAAAAACCCATCCAGACAAGATCGAGGTTTTAAAGTATTGTCCCAAGGAAAGAAAAGTAACCCTACATCTTGAATCTAAGTAGATTTTATGGTAAAATAATAAGGATTTTAAGGAGTTTGATATGTATAACCTATTATTAACCATTTTATTAGTATTATCTGTTGTGATTGTGATTGCAATTTTCATGCAACCAACCAAAAACCAATCCAGCAATGTATTTGATGCCAGCTCAGGTGATTTGTTTGAACGCAGTAAAGCACGCGGTTTTGAAGCTGTAATGCAGCGTTTGACAGGGATTTTAGTCTTTTTCTGGCTAGCCATTGCCTTAGCATTGACGGTATTATCAAGTAGATAAGAAAATAATGGGCAGGACTAGGTCTTTGCCTCTTTTTATTTTTAAAGGATGTTTAAGAAGGTTTTGCAGTAAAAGAAAAGAAAAAATCTAGAAAGAAAATATGAAAGATAGAATAAAAGAATATTTACAAGATAAGGGAAAGGTAACTGTCAATGACTTGGCTCAGGCTTTGGGAAAAGCCGGATCCAAGGATTTTCGTGAGTTGATTAAAACCTTGTCCCTAATGGAAAGAAAGCACCAGATTCGCTTTGAAGAAGATGGAAGTCTGGCCTTGGAAGCCAAGAAAAAACACGAGATTACCCTCAAGGGGATTTTTCATGCCCATAAAAATGGCTTTGGATTTGTTAGTCTGGAAGGTGAGGAGGACGACCTTTTTGTAGGGAAAAACGATGTCAACTATGCTATTGATGGCGATACCGTTGAGGTGGTTATCAAGAAAGTTGCTGATCGTAACAAGGGAACAGCTGCCGAAGCCAAAATTATCGATATCTTAGAACACAGTTTGACAACTGTTGTCGGTCAAATCGTTCTAGATCAGGAAAAGCCCAAGTATGCTGGCTACATCCGTTCGAAAAATCAGAAAATCAGTCAACCGATCTATGTGAAGAAACCAGCCCTTAAACTGGAGGGAACAGAAGTTCTCAAGGTCTTTATCGATAAATACCCAAGCAAGAAACATGATTTCTTTGTCGCTAGTGTCCTCGATGTGGTGGGGCATTCAACGGATGTCGGAATTGATGTCCTTGAGGTTTTGGAGTCTATGGACATTGTCTCCGAGTTTCCAGAGGCTGTTCTTAAGGAAGCAGAAAGTGTTCCTGATGCTCCGTCTCAAAAGGATATGGAAGGCCGTCTGGATCTAAGAGATGAGATAACCTTTACCATTGATGGTGCGGACGCCAAGGACTTGGACGATGCGGTGCATATCAAGGCCTTGAAAAATGGCAATCTGGAGCTTGGTGTTCACATAGCAGATGTTTCCTACTATGTGACCGAGGATTCTGCCCTGGACAAGGAAGCCCTTAACCGCGCGACTTCAGTCTATGTGACAGACCGCGTAGTGCCAATGCTTCCAGAGCGACTGTCAAATGGCATCTGCTCTCTCAATCCCCAAGTTGACCGTCTGACCCAGTCAGCCATCATGGAGATTGATAAACATGGTCGTGTGGTCAACTATACCATTACACAAACGGTTATCAAGACTAGCTTCAGGATGACCTACAGTGATGTCAATGATATCTTAGCTGGCGACGAAGAAAAGCGACAAGAATATCAGAAAATTGTTCCTAGTATCGAACTTATGGCCAAGCTTCATGAAACTTTAGAAAACATGCGTGTGAAACGTGGAGCCCTTAATTTCGATACCAATGAAGCGAAGATTTTAGTGGATAAACAGGGTAAGCCTGTTGATATCGTTATTCGTCAGCGTGGTGTTGCCGAGCGCATGATTGAGTCCTTCATGTTGATGGCCAACGAAACAGTGGCTGAGCATTTTAGCAAGCTGGATTTGCCTTTTATCTATCGAATTCACGAGGAACCTAAGGCTGAAAAGGTTCAGAAGTTTATTGATTATGCTTCGAGCTTTGGCTTGCGCATTTATGGGACTGCCAGTGAGATTAGCCAGGAGGCCCTCCAAGACATCATGCGTACTGTTGAGGGAGAACCTTATGCAGATGTATTGTCCATGATGCTTCTTCGCTCTATGCAGCAGGCTCGCTATTCGGAGCACAATCACGGCCACTATGGATTAGCGGCTGATTATTACACTCACTTTACCAGTCCGATTCGCCGTTATCCAGACCTTCTTGTTCACCGTATGATTCGTGATTACGGCCGTTCTAAGGAAATAGCAGAGCACTTTGAGCAAGTGATTCCAGAGATTGCGACCCAGTCTTCCAACCGTGAACGTCGTGCCATTGAGGCTGAGCGTGAAGTCGAAGCCATGAAAAAGGCTGAGTATATGGAAGAATACGTGGGCGAAGAGTACGATGCGGTTGTGTCCAGCATCGTTAAATTCGGTCTCTTTGTTGAATTGCCAAACACAGTTGAAGGCTTGATTCACATCACTAATTTGCCTGAGTTCTACCATTTCAACGAACGTGATTTGACCCTTCGTGGGGAGAAATCAGGAACAACCTTCCGTGTAGGTCAGCAAATCCGTATCCGAGTTGAAAGAGCGGATAAGATGACAGGTGAAATTGATTTCTCTTATATCCCAAGTGAGTTTGATGTGATTGAGAAAGGCTTGAAACAGTCTAGTCGCAGTGACAGAGGGCGTGGTTCAAGTCGTCGTTCAGATAAGAAGGAAGACAAGAGAAAATCAGGACGCTCAAATGATAAGCGCAAGCATTCACAGAAAGATAAGAAGAAAAAAGGAAAGAAACCTTTTTATAAGGAAGTAGCTAAGAAAGGAGCCAAGCATGGCAAAGGGCGAGGGAAAGGTCGTCGCACAAAATAAAAAGGCGCGCCACGACTATACAATCGTAGATACGCTAGAGGCAGGGATGGTCCTGACTGGAACTGAAATCAAGAGTGTACGAGCAGCTCGAATCAATCTCAAGGATGGCTTTGCCCAAGTGAAAAATGGGGAAGTCTGGTTGAGCAATGTTCATATCGCTCCTTACGAAGAGGGCAATATCTGGAACCAAGAACCAGAACGTCGTCGCAAACTCCTGCTCCATAAGAAACAAATCCAAAAATTAGAACAAGAGACCAAAGGAACAGGAATGACACTGGTTCCCCTTAAAGTCTATATCAAAGATGGTTATGCTAAGCTCCTTTTAGGTTTAGCTAAAGGGAAGCATGACTATGATAAACGGGAGTCAATCAAGCGACGTGAGCAAAACCGTGACATCGCGCGCGTGATGAAAGCAGTCAACCAGCGATAAAAAGAGGAATGAAGATGGAAAAACTAGTTGCCTATAAACGCATGCCTTTGTGGAATAAAGAAACCATGCCAGAGGCTGTTCAGCAGAAACACAATACCAAGGTTGGGACTTGGGGGAAAATTACTGTCTTGAAGGGAATTCTCAAGTTTATTGAATTGACAGAGGATGGTGAGGTTCTAGCTGAGCATCTCTTTGAAGCAGGGGCTGACAATCCCATGGCACAACCACAAGCTTGGCACCGAGTGGAGGCTGTAACAGACGATGTGGAATGGTATTTGGAATTTTATTGTAAACCTGAGGATTATTTTCCCAAGAAATACAATACCAATCCTGTTCATTCAGAGGTCCTAGAGGCTATGCAGACAGTAAAACCAGGGAGAGCCTTGGATTTGGGCTGTGGTCAGGGCCGTAATTCTCTCTTTCTTGCACAAAATGGTTTTGATGTGACAGCTGTAGATCAAAATGAATTATCTCTTGAAATCTTGCAAAGCATTGTTGAGCAGGAAGACCTAGATATGCCTGTTGGTCTTTACGATATTAATTCAGCTAGCATTGGGCAAGCGTATGATTTCATCGTATCGACAGTTGTTTTGATGTTTTTGCAAGCAGACCGCATTCCTGCAATTATCAAAAACATGCAGGAGCATACCACGGTCGGTGGTTATAATCTTATCGTTTGTGCCATGGACACGGAGGATTATCCTTGCTCGGTTAACTTCCCATTCACATTTAAAGAGGGAGAATTGGCAGACTACTACAAGGATTGGGAATTGGTCAAGTACAATGAAAATCCAGGACATTTGCACCGTCGCGATGAGAATGGCAATCGCATTCAACTACGCTTTGCGACCATGCTAGCTAAGAAAATCAAATAAACATGTATGAAGGTTGGGGAACTCCCTAACCTTTTTAAAAATGCCAAATGTTATAAAAATGTAATATTTCTGACTATATGATTTTTATTCCAAAAAAATATATAATTATATTAAAAAAGCTCTTTAATATATATATATATATACGTATAAAATTATAATAGATTAAAAAATATGGAAAATGTTCTATTGAATTTTTATAGTAAAAGAGTATCATATAATGTGATAAAATATTTTTTGGAGGAAATTAAATGTTTCATAAAGGTAAACACGATCGTGAAAAGCAATTACGTTTTTCTATTCGTAAGGTCAGCTTTGGTGCAGCTAGTGTCGCAGTAGCTGCATTGTTCATGTTTTTAGGAAATGGAGCAGTATCTGCTGCAGAGCAAGGAGTGCCTTCAACTCATGGGGAGACTCTAACACCGCAACCTAAAGATCAGAATATCCAGAATGGGACCTACGAAGGGAATACAGTAGCCAATAGTCCTGCTGCAACAGTAGAGACAAATACTCAACCTTCAACAGTTGAAAATAGTCCTTCCCCAGAATCAGCACCTCAGAAGGTGGAGACTCTAGATAAGAAAGAATTAACAGATTTAATCAAAGAAGTTGATGGAAAGTTTGCTAAAGGAGCATATGCTACCAAGACAGAAGAAAGCGTTAACAATCTTAGAACTGTCTTAGAAGAAGCAAGGACAGCTTTAAATAATGCAAAAACACAAGCTGAATTATCACAAGCACAAGCTAAATTAGTTACAGCAACAACAAAATTACAAACAAAACCAGAAGAGAAAAAAGAAGCAACAGCAGTTGATACGACAAATGGAAAAAATACTGTAGGTGTTAAAGCGACAAATACTGAGAAAGCAGCAGATATGAATTCAATCGCAAACTCAGGTTCTAGAGATGAACGTAATGGAAAAGCGTTGAATACAAATAACCCATTCCGTACAGATGCAACTACTACAAATGATGACCCGTCTGCGAATCAAATTTATACATCTCCAGCTGAGAATGCGGATTTAGGAACTTTAGTGGAGAAACTAAAAGGGTTAGACTCTACAGTTGAAAATAACACAAAACTTTCACAAAATATGGATAGTTTAGGTGATAGTAAGGAAGTAGCAAAAGGTGCTGTAAAAGAAATTGATGAATTCGGAGGCTGGAAAGCAGTAGGTGGTGGTAAATTTGCCATTGCTAGAAAAACTGAAGAAGATGTGTATCCTCTTGAAACAATCAATTCAACACTTGATGATACAGTTTGGTTGCAAGAACAAGCATT
This sequence comes from Streptococcus mitis, assembly GCA_032480835.1. Lineage (GTDB taxonomy): Bacteria > Bacillota > Bacilli > Lactobacillales > Streptococcaceae > Streptococcus > Streptococcus mitis_DK. The sequence continues at coordinate 1,243 of JAWETZ010000004.1, read as the reverse complement.
GGATAGAAGAACAGAGTACACTTTACTACTTTCAAAGAGTATAACTAGAAAAAATCGAAATGAAGCAGCTTGGGATAGTAGTGCATATCAACCAACTGGAGTAGCTAGTGGAGTTACCAAGAATGTTGCTGGATATAACGGGATTGAAAAAACATTTACAGCTTATTCAACTTTATATGGTTCAGATGTAGTAGTTAAGTTTAAACCTGGTTATGTTGGAGATAGTGATGGTTTTAAAGCTAACTATAAAGTTCAAGTCTATAGTATTACAGGAAAACAAGAGAAATTAGTATATGAAACAACTTTTGATCCTTCAAAAGATGCAAATGATACCCAAAAAATTGTTACAAAAGCAACGAATGGAAAAAATAACTCTAAAATTCGAATTTCTAATACACCAAATAGCACTACAATAGATAGTGGAGTAGATCATACTCGACGTGTAGATTTTATTGAAAAAAGTGCAGCAGAAAAGTTAATGGCAAAACCTGGAAATAAACCAAATGGAGCGGCTGGGACATTTACTAGTAAGCCTATTGCATTACCTAAAGGTGCAGATCATTATAAAGTTAGAATTTCTTTAGCAAATCAAAATCGTACCGGTATGAGTTATCAAGCATGGGATGAAAAATATTCATTACCTGTTACGGGATTAGATTTTTCGATTGCTCAAGATACAAGTAATGTAGCGAAAAATCTTTTACAAAGAATTTACTATAAGTTAAAAGCAACTGAAAAAGCAGATACAGATGGAAAGACAAATGAAACAAAAGCTGCGTATTTAGCAGAATTAGAAAAAGTTAAGACACTTGTAACGAGTACGGATGTTAAGAAGACAGCAGAATATAAAGAAGCTTTAGAGTCAACTTTATCGAAACAATTGGCATTAAGAGTTGATAAAACAGAGTTAAGAAATTCAAAAGAAGCGTTAAGTACCTTAGTAACAGCAACAGATCCAACACCTGGAAAAACAGCAGATAGTGCTACTGCTTATAATGCAGCAAAACAAGAAGCGATTAAAGCTATTGAAGCAGCAAAAACAGTTATCGATAATGAAAATGCAACTGTAGCAGAGGTTAGAGATGCTTTAGCAACAGTAAATGCCAAAAAAACAGCTTTACAACAAGCCAAAGATGGTTTAATTGAAGCAGCAACTCCTGAAGAAAAAACAAAATTACAAACGGACTCTGATTCATTGAAGAAAGCTGATGAAACAGGTAAAACACCAGAAAGTATCGCAGCA
>JAWETZ010000003.1:0-100163 GCA_032480835.1 Streptococcus mitis | reverse complement strand
GAACTTTACGGACAATTGATGTTCCAAAGAAAACAGCACAACTATTGAAAAATAAGGGATATGAAGTACAATTAGACTTAATTGCGACAAAGCCTAAGCTGTCCTATCTGAGCACTCTTATCCGATACGAAGAACTGTACGCTATCAATCCAAATCAAGCACGCGCAACTCCAAAAGAACATCATGATTTCATTGTAAATCATTTAGTTGATAATACACGACAATTGGAAGAACTAGCTATCTTTGAAAGAATTCAAATTTACCAACGAGATAGAAGTTGTGTATATGATTCAGGAGAAGATAAAACTTCAGCAGTAACCGTTCTTCATGACTTACTATTTGGAGAATGGAATCAAGTAGAGAAGGATATGCTTAAATCAGGAGAAGAAAGATTGAAAGATTTAACTAATCGAAATGGTTGTTAGAACACAAATTTTAAAGTAAAGTCTACTGATAACTTTTGTTAGTTGTGTGAAGTGGTCGAAAATTTTTTAGAACCAAAAGTGTATTGACCCAAAAAGTTAAACAAATAATTTAGACAATGGATTTAGTTCTATACTGCACAAGGCTAAGTCCTTTTCTACTTGCCTCCGTGAGCTGACCTGGTTTTCGCCCTTGTATCACGCTACCAGTATGATTCGGATTATATGGGGTGGGGAGGTGATAGGTCTGTATTTTCATCTTATCTGGTTGATAGGCTTGGCACATTTAATGACAGTCATTCCCATGTATATGTTGAATCTTAGTTATTATAGACAACTAAACCTTTTTGTCTTGTTTTTTTAAAAAAATAAGACAAAAAAGGAATTTTTTATATCATTTTTCTTTTTTTCTTTATAAAAAAGTGATATAATAATGTTGAAATATTTAGGAGTTATCGAAAATGGCAATTAAATTGAGAGAACTGACAATTGAACAAATAAAAAATGTAGATCATGGCAATATAAAGTTTTATGATAGTAATGGATACATTAATCTTTTGGGTATTTATGGTCAAAATGGATCAGGTAAAACAACAGTAGTGGACGCTATGGATATTTTAAAAACTATTATGGCAGGAAAATCTATTCCTGAAGATAGTTTTGGGATTTTCAATACGAGTGAAGAGCGTCTGCCAAAGATTTGTATAGAAATTGAGTCTGAAAATAATCTTCTACTGAGGTATGAGGCTGAGTTTATTTCAGACGAATCTACAGTGGAACAGAATGTATATCTTGCACATGAAATAATATCTTATAAAGAATTTAGACCACGGACACAGTTCAAACGTTTATTTGAGTTTACAATTTTAGAACGAGATGAATCGGGTGAACTAGAAGGAAGCTTGAAGTCACGTTCCAAGTTTATAAGTAAGGATGCTATAGAAGTTTTAGCAGATGCTGCACTAAGAGCTAAATCTTCTGTTCTTTTTTCCCAGGAATTTAAAAACCGATTAGAAAAGCAAGAAGGTAAAGAGATAGAAAAGAAAGCCTACCAGATTCTAGAAGAATTTTGTAGTCATATTCGAATTTATACCCAGCGGTATGCGAATTTGACAGGTATGGGAGCTATGCCTATCAATATTAACTATAAAAATGAGAATCATGCTTTCCAAGGTGGACTACCTGCAATCTTAAATAAAGGAGGTACTCCTATACCGCAAGAACTTCTTACTGTGTATGAAGACACCATTCGCTACATGAATGAAATTATTCCTGTTATTATTCCTGATTTAACCTTGAAGATGACCGTGGGAGATTCGACGATTGATTCACAAGAAAATCAATACTATAATGTAAATTTCCTTGCACAACGCAACGGAAAAACTTTTTCCTTAATTCATGAATCTGAAGGAATTAGAAAAATTATCAGTATGATTGGTTTTCTTATTGAAGTCTTCAATAAACCAGGAATTATTGCCTTTATTGATGAAATCGATTCAGGGATATTTGAATATTTATTAGGTGAATTGATGGAAATCTTCTCCAATGATGCCAGTGGACAATTGGTTTTCACTTCACATAATCTTAGAATTTTAGAAATGTTACCAACCCGCAAAATTCGTTTTTCAACGACAAATAGAGAAAATCGATATATCACTCTAAAGGGAGTGAAGATGACGAACAACCTTCGAGACCTATATTTACGTTCTATTCAAATTGGAGGAGCAGATGAAGAGCTTTATAAAGGGCAGAGTCAATCTAAAATGCGACGTGCTCTTAGAAAGGCAGGTAAGTATATCGGTGAGTAAAAAAGAAGAAAAGGTTTTCTTGATTTTTGTTGAAGGAAGTACGGATGCGGACTGCCTGGATTCAATTGTAGATGAATTTAAACAGAAATTAAATTTATCTGATATTACGATAGATATCCAAAATGGAGATATTTTTACTTCGAGTGAAAATGAAAGGAAAAATGGAACTACGATTTTAAAAGACCAATTACTTAGTTATCTAAGAAAGAGCAAATTATCTGCCTCACAGATTGTTCATGTTGCTTTTGTAACAGATACTGATGGTGTATTTATAAATCCTAACGACTATAGCATTGATGCTAGTGTCAATGCTTTTAAATATGATTTGGTAAATAAAAAAATTCTCTTTGAAAATGCAGCTAAAAGAGATAGCGTTCAAAGAATTCGGCAGAAGAAAGCCAAAAAATTAGTATCTGTTATTAAGGAATTGTCTGAAAGTTCATTGACAGTGAAGAAAAAGTCCATTGCATATTCCGTTCATTTTAATTCTATCAATCTTGAACATGTGTTGTTTGATAAGATTTTACCTAGCGAATCCAAAACAGTAGCAGTAGATAATTTATTGGATGATATAGATAATGATCCTTACCAGATGATTGCTATTTTTGAGAGCAAAGCTTTGGGGGAGAATTATATGGATTCTTGGCAACAGATACGTAGATTAGAGATGAATCAGGGTTATACGAATTTGCATATTCTGTTTAAAATATTAGATAGCTTTGAAAAAAATATGGAAGTAGATTAATTTTGACTAGGAATTGAAGTAATTTAATCACTCATAAGAGGTCAAATTACAAGTTTAAGTAAGCCAGCAACAAGTCTTCTCTAGGTGACTTCTAGTTCAAACATTTTTAGGATAGTAATTAATCAAATTTTCAATGAAGTAGATATATTCCTTAGAAAACACATTATACAAGCGGTTGAATTCGTTCCATTATCTACCGTTATGGAACGAATTTGATGTTGTTTTAAGATGAGTTTTAGAGTCTGATTGACCGCCTCAGCGCTTTTATTTCGAATCAATGGGATGATTTGATGCCTGCTCTTTCGATCCGTTAAGACAAGTAAACAGTAGTTTTTCTCTCTTGTAAGTAGAACGGTATCAATCTCATAATGTTCATTCTCCAATCGCAGATTGATAGCTTCAGGACGCTGTTCGATAGATTTACCAGCGGATTTAAAGTTCGGACTAGCTTGTTTCTTGTTTGCTTTTCCTTTTCTAGGGTAAAGCAGATCCTGTTTCGTTACCCCCCAATTTTCCATGATGAATCCAGTAGTAGATGGTAGAAATACCCATTTAAGGTGGGCGAAAATTTTTTAGAACTAAAAAATGCATAGTCTCAGGTGTTGAAAAACTTGAAATTATGCGTTTTCTTGTGGGAAGATTTACTCAATTTTCTTCAGGAATTGAGATTTTGCCCAGCCTCAAAAGTTCCAATCAATCTCAATAACTCAGAAAAAAGAAGACTGACAAAATATGACTACTTTAAGACAAAACTATAATTTGCTATCAAACTCTAGCATATGGAGGAAGAAATCAAAATTAATGGATAGGTGATTACGGATATAAAGTTATAAGACTTGAAACTTTATTTCATAGACTTAATCACTCTTATCCTTCTTAAATTCATAGAGCTCTTCCAAGTAAAAATGAATTTTTTCTTTAATATATTTTAATGATTTGTTATTAGTTATGTCTATAACACCAAACACACTAAAGTGGTTTCTATAAAGCTCATCATAATCAATCTGACTGCCTATGATGATAACTTCTGATTTTTTTGAACTAAATTGGATAGATTTTAAATAGAGTTTCATTTTTTTAGATGTTAGAGACCCTGATTTTATGATAAAATAAGTAGAAGATTTATATTTGTAGTTAATCTTATGTCCTTGTAAAATTTTTGTATTCTTTTTAAAGAAATAATATTTTAAATACAGAGATAAAATATAGCCAAATAAAGAGTAGTGTAAAATTTGAATTGTCTTCATAGCTTTCCTTTCATTTGATATTAGTTTATCAAATGAAGATAGATTAGTATTATTGAGTTACTAAAAAGTATCTATTTTATCATGAAATGTCTAAATTAAGAAAATTTCTACCATTTGAGATAGTATAGAAACCATTTGAGATTTTTATAATTTAATTTCCATCATTCTGATAAGATTAAACTGATAGAAGGAGGCTAAATATGAAAGACTACATTTTATATCAAGATAGAGCTATAGTAAAGGTACCACTCTCTAAAATTTATTATGTTACAACTCACCCAACAAAAGCTCATGCTGTTCTTTTTGTAACAGCCGAAGGGAATTTTGAAGCTTCAACCTCACTAGCTAAAATTGAAGAGGAAAGTTCAGCAGAACTTATTAGATGCCATAGAAAATTTCTTGTGAATAAACATAAAATAGCAGGATTTAATCATGAGACAAGAACGATTATGTTTATGGATGATAGAGTATCAGACATCGCTTGTTCTAGAAGACACTTTACAATATTAAAAAATCAGTGGAAAAATATATAGGAGTGAAGTAGTGAATATTTTTATACTAGAAGATAATTTTTTACAACAGACTAGAATTGAAAATATTGTCAAAAAAATTTTGGTGGATAATAAGATTGAGTATAGGCATTTTGAGGTTTATGGAAAACCTCAACAGCTTTTAGAGGACATTTCAGAGAGAGGAAATCATCAATTATTTTTACTTGATATCGAAATAAAAGATGATGACAAAAGAGGATTAGACGTTGCTAGAGAAATTAGAAAACTTGATTCTCAAGCAGTGATTGCTTTTGTAACATCACATTCTGAGTTTATGCCTGTATCTTTTGAATATTTAGTATCAGCTATTGATTTCATTGATAAAGAATTACCTGAACCATTATTTATCAAACGAATTGAAAATGTTATTTCAAGTGTTAGCGATAATCAAAGAAGAACAGTATCTGAGGACTCTTTTATATTTACAGGATCCAAAGCTCAAATTCAAGTCCCTTTTAAAGATTTATTGTATATTGAGACATCGTCAATCGCTCATAAGTTGACACTCTATTCAAAACGAGACATAGTTGAATTTTATGGACAATTGTCAGATATTCTTAAACAGGAACCACGTTTATTTCAATGTCATAGATCATTTATCGTAAATCCTTATAATATATCTTTAATTGATAAAGAAAATCGGGTAGTTCATTTTCAGAACGGATCTTCCTGTATTGTCTCTAGGTTAAAGATACGTTCACTCATGAAAGCTGTCGAAAGACTTCATGATTAAGGAGATTTAGATGATATTTTTTCTAGATATTATAGGTACTTTTCTAATGTTATGTATCCATGCTAGGGTTTTAGGTGAGAGATTAAATCTGAAAAAAATCGGAATATCCATTATTCTGTTCTATCTTTCAATATTACTATTTATTTTTGTATTTGGATCAACAGAATTTTATTTTTATGGGTCATTATTGAGTTATCCCACTTTTTTTATCTTGTATACTTTGTCTATTGCTGAATTAAGAAGTAAGGTCTCTTTATTACTTTTTTACTCATTATTTCCACTTGGATTTTGGGATGTCATCAAAAATTTTTTAGGTTACTTTGTAATTTATAAGATTCCCATATTGCAAACTATATATGAAACAAATCTAGGAATAATGATTTTCTCTTTACTAGTTAAAATTATTGTGTTATTCCTTATTAATCTCTTTCAATATAATTTTAGTCATTTAAAAATAAAGAACTTAGATAGAAAGACAAAATTTATCTTAATTACTGCGGATATTTTAATGATTGCTTATTTTATCTTACCGCCTTATATAAACTACATTGATAAAGTAAGTTGGGATAGAATGTTGGATTATAAAGAATTATTGACAGCAGTTTACTTTTTATTGTTTATTTGTTTTGTTAATCTATTGGATAGAAAATTACTTCAAGAATTACAGGAGAAAGTCATTCTACAAAAAGAAATTCAATTGCAAAATCTTAGTAATTATAGTCAACAAGTTGAGGGGCTATATCAAGAAATTAGAAGCTTTAGACATGATTATGCTAATATTTTGTCAAGCTTAAAAATAGGTATAGATCAAAAAGATATTAATCTGGTTTCTCAAGTCTATGATGGTGTTTTGAAAAATTCTGGTGAAAAATTAAAAGGTAAGCGTTTTGATGTAGCACATCTAAGAAATATCAATGATTTGGCGCTAAAGAGTTTACTATTATCTAAGTTATCGGAGGCCCAAAACTTATCTGTTCCAGTTTCCCTAGAGATTAGTGAACAGTTCTCTATAAAAAATATGGAACAAATTGACTTCTTAACAATTACTTCTATCTTGTTAGATAATGCTATAGAGTCCGCAGCAGAAGGAGGAATAGCAGTTTGTTTTCTTGAGGATACAGAATGGAATAAATTAGTCATGATTGTAAAGAATTCTACTTTAGAAAGAGAGATAGAATTGAGAGATATATTCAAGCGTGACAATTCTTCAAAAGGAGAAGGTCGGGGTATAGGATTGGCCAATGTTCGGAGAATTTTAAAATCTTATCCAAATGTATGTTTGAAAACCGCAAGTAAAAATTATGTCTTTACACAGATCTTGGAAATAGAACTTTAAATGAGTGACCACTTGTTATGGCTTTCTAATTATTTTTTGTTATTTAAATGATCAAGTATGATATAAGAAAACGAGTATTTCCAACTACGGAAATGCTCGTTTTTTGATAGTTAGAAGTGGTTCTGTCCAGCTTCACTTTAGAGATTCCAACTAGTTCTCACGAGTTGAAAAATAGTCAATTGTGTATAATGTTTTTTGTCTATAATAAAAGGTTTGACTAGTTAAAAAATCGGGAGTTTCTGTTTATCCTAAGTATAAGATCATCAAAATCCTTCCAGAGGTTTCCTCCATAAATCTTTAACAGATCTTCAGAAGTTATTGTTGGAAATTTTTTTAGAGATATTTGTTTTTTGTCCATTATTTAGACCTCCTTAGTTTTATACTCTAATTATAAATAAAATATTTAAAATAATTTTTAAATATCCCCAAAGGTATCTATATAGTCATAAAGTGTTATCTATAAGTTATTGAGGATTTTATCTTTATAGTAATCGAAGTAAGTTTTTTTATCAATGATACTCGTTACTTGGCCTTGTAAACCATATTGTATGATGTTACTGTCTTTATCTGGTAGTTGGGCTAGTGCAGTCACTTTAAAAAGATTTCCTTGTTCAGTTTTTGTTGCTGTTCTATCAATAGAATGGATTTTTCCAATTATTGTGATATTTTGATTTCCGATTTTTTCTAATTTAAGACGTGCGACCTGTTCTTCTTTAAGTAAAGGGACATACTCAGAAGTGACGTAGTAAGTAATAAGTACCTCTTTAGTTTCTTGAATATTGGGATAAATTTGGGCGATTTCACTACCGTTTGGAATTAGAGTTTTTCCATCAAATTCATTATTTAAATGAATGATTCCTGTACCTGGGGCTTTAATAGTGTTGTGTTCAAAGTTAACATTTGCTTGCCCAAGTTGAGCTGTCAGCTCAGTGATTTGTGTTTCAACAGTTGTCAACTGTTGAGATGCCGATTGTAGAAATTGGGTTCGTAGGACTTCTACCTTGGTTCCTAAACTACTATCGTAAGTCGCAACACTTCCTGTACCTGCTCGTTGAATATTAAGACTAGCGATAGAGGATTTTAAACTTGAGATACTCTGATTAATTTGAGAAAGATATTGATCATCTAATCCTTGCTGAGATTGTTGCTGGGATTGGACTAAGTAAGTATTTAAGGTAGCTTTGTGTGGATTGCTAGCCGACAAACTCGAACTTTTATTAGTGATAGCTTGACTAAGTTCCTCATACTCTGCTATTTGTTGGTAGATATTATTGATTTGTTTCTCTATAGCAGTGGCGGTATTTCCTGCTAAAGCTAGTTGATTATTAATCTCTGCATTGGTTTTAGAGATGCCTAACTCAATATCTTGAGATTGGCTAATAAAGTTGTTAAAGGTATTAATATATCCGAACTCATCTTCACCTGTAAAGAGGTTAGTTCCTTGTGACAGACTTGCTTTGAGAGTCTCGATTCCAGTTTTTTGCCGATTTAGGGTAGCTAGCTGTGTTTCAAGAGCTTGTTTTTGGGATTTCTCCATTGTTTCAGCATATTTGATAACGACGTCATCTTTTTTGACCGATTGGTTATTAGACAGATTATTAGTTGTTATGGTGTTATTGCTAGTTGATTGAATTGAAGCGATGACTTGAGTTGGTGTAATCTCTCCTCTCGATGTGACGGTGACTTCTTTTTGGGCAAATAAAGAGAAGATAAGCAGGAAACTTAGTAATAGGACTAATGGGACAATTAAGAGTGTCGCAAAATTATGGTAGCGGCGCTGATAAAATTCTGCACTTTTAAATAGCTTTGGGTTCATGATAAGTCTCCTTATTTGCTAAATAGATAATGATAGAAACCTTGTTTGGTCATCAATTCTTGATGAGAACCAGTCTCTATAACTTTCCCTTGGTTAAGGACAATGACTTGATTAGTTCGTTCAGATATACTAAGACGATGGGCAACAAAGATGATGGTCTTGTCACTCATGTCCATCAAATTTTCAATAACCTTTTTTTCAGTTAAAACATCAAGTCCGCTGGTTGCTTCATCAAGAATAAGAACAGGAGCTTTTGTCAGTAATGCTCTAGCCAAAGCAATACGTTGTTTTTGTCCACCTGATAATCCAGCTCCATCTGATAGTTCTGTTTGGTATCCCATAGGCATTTGTTCGATGTCTTGGCGAATTTCTGCTATCTCACAGGCTTTGATAATATCTTCTTGACTAATCATTTGATTAGCTCCCAAGGTCAGGTTTTCTAAGATTGATCCACTAAAAATATAAGCTTGTTGAGGTAGGTAGTTGATGTGTTGTCGAAGAACCTTTTTATCAATCATTTTGAGATCATTGTTGTTAATAGTGATTCGTCCCTTGTAAGGTTCAAAGAAGTTGACAATCATTTTAGCCAAGGTCGTTTTCCCTGATCCGCTAATTCCCACTATACTGACCTTATCACCTTGTTTGATAGTTAGATTTATGTTATTTAGGGTGTCGCGTCCAAAACCATATTTATATGAAATGTCTTCAAAACAAATATCACCAGCCAGAAACTGTGAACCGGTTAAGGTCTGAGTGTTTTTGAACTCAGATTCGACTAAGTAAACTTCATTAAGACGATTGTTGGCTACCTTTGCAGACTGAAGTTTTGTTTGGAGGTTAATGATATTTTCCAAGGGATTAGTAAAGTAAGATAAGAGTGTGTTAAACGTAATCAATTGTCCAATGGAAATTTTACCTGTCATAACTACCTGAGCACCAAACCACAAAATAACAATATTCAGTATGAGTTGAGCTCCTTGTTTAAGGCTGCTCTGTAGGATAGAATATTTACTGAGTTTGAAAGATTTGTCCAAATAATCCACAAACTCGCTATCAATCTTCTGGTATCGAGTTTCTTCACTAGTTAGGGATTTGATGGTTTCTATACCATTGATATCTTCAATAATAGCAGAGCTTACCATGGAATTGCTCTGCATGACATCATTATTCATCTTTTCAAAGGGCTTCATAAAAGCAAAAATAATGATGATGTAAATAGGAACTGAAATCAGTGAGAGAAGGAAGAGGTTGGTGTTTTGTACCAAGAGTACACTACCAACAATGATCAAGATAGAGACATCAAGGAAGAGTGACAAAATCGTCGAAGCTAGAGCATCAATGATTGAATTGGCATCTGTAAAACGAGAGATGACCTCACCAGTTCGCCGTGTCGCAAAGAAAGACATGGGGAGTTCAAAAATGTGGCGAATGTAAGAAAGAATAACATCAATACTTAATCGTTGACTAAGTACGGTTAAGAGGTAATCTCGTGAGAAACTCATAATCTGTTGCAGGATATAGGTGATAATCAGGCCAATGGAGATAATACCTAGGGTTGATTTCATCTGATTAGGGATGTATTCATCTAAAATTCCTTGAAGGTAGTAAGAGCCACCGATATTGATAAGGGTCACCAAGAGACTAGCTAACACGATATAAAAAATAAGTGAGCGTTGCCTGAAAATTAAGGGGAGAAAGCTCATCAATCCATTTTTTTTATCCTTATGAGGTTTATAGCTGGGAGCTGGAGCCAGAAAGATAGCTACACCTGTCCATTCAGAAGCAAATCTATCCTTGGTCATTTTTGTTACTTTGACAGTAGGGTCAGGATCACCAATGATAAGATGGTCTTTTATATTTTTATAGACAACGTAGTAGTGTTGTAGTTTACCCTCTTTATTAACATGAACGATAAAAGGATAAGGTATGTCTTCCATTTCAAAGAGGCTCATATCCGCTTGAATGGCTCTTGTTTCAAAACTCATTTCTTTGGCTGCTTTGACGATACCAAGAGCGGTCGTTCCTTCTTTATTTGTTTTAGCTAGTTCTCGCAAATGAGCTAAGGAATAGTCAGAACCATAAAACTTGGCAATAGACGCTAAAGCGGCAACTCCACAGTCCCTAGCGTCTATTTGAGGGATAAAGGTCCGTTTGTAAGATGTCATTTGTCAAATCCTTTCTTTTTATTTACAAGACTATTATGACAAAAAATAGGTAGAAAAATTGTTCAAATCTTAAATGGCTCATATAATATCTTGAATGGTGTTTTTGGTTTTGAAAATTAGTTAACACCATTTTTTAACGGCATATTTTTAATCATGAATGGTTACAAATTATGAAAAAAATACGTTTCGTGATGAAAATCGTACATTTAAAGACTTTACGGTAAAACTCGTGTTTTCTCTGGTATACTAAACTTGTCAAGATTGCAATCCGACAAAAATAATTAATATTAATACGGAGGTATTCCTCATGGAAACAAAAACAACGACTCAATTTGATGTTTTGGATACTGAAATGCTGGCTAGCATTGAGGGAGGAACAGTTAGTGCAGGTGAAGTTGCTAGGGCGGCAGGAATTTGCACATTAGCAGGAGCAGCGATTGGTAGTTTGGTTGCACCAGGAGCTGGAACTTGGGCTGGAGGTATTTTAGGAGCACAATATTGCACAGCTATATGGGGTATCGCTAGATCTTTGTAGAAAAGAGGTTAGTTTATGGAAAGTGGGGAATTTAGACTAATTTTAGCTCTTTTTACGTCCTTTTTTATAATAGGTGCGCTTGGAATAGTTCTAAATGTTACAATAAGCGAAGTTTTAGTTTTTTCTGTAGGTAGTGTGTTTTTTGAGTTGCTGATTCACTTATTAACGCATAATAAGAAGAGAGGAAACATTAGTTCTGAACTATGCTTTAATCGATACAAGCAATTTATTAAAAAGATTTCAGTACCTACTTTTTTTCTGTTACTATTATCAATTATCTTTGTTGTTATAGATGGCTATAATTCGTCTTCTGTATTATTTTATACTCATATATTTGTAGTATTATTCACGGTAGTATACATTATTAGCTCAAATAATATCGAATTACATATTTCAAAAAAGAAATGAGGTTACGTATGAATAAATTAAATATTCACTTTATGGAGTTAAAAAATGAAGAATTGTCCTGTGTTTTAGGTGGAGGACAACGTGAGGGAGAGGCTGTTCTTGCGGGGGCGGCAGGTGCTGTAGAAGCGGCGATGTCTTGTGCTCCTGCTGGTCCGTATGTCATTGCAGCATGCGCTGTTGGTGGAGCAATCTATGGTGGATTTTGGGGTTATGTATTCGGTTCATAAATAGAATTCTTGTGCGGGAAGAATATTTGTTTTGCATTGATTAGAATTGATTGATATTTTGTCTTCAAAATAAAATGCTACCAAATTTAATATTTGAATGTGTGTACTGGCCCCCAAAAGTTAGATTTTTCTGTCTAACTTTGGGGGCCAGTACAGTGTTAGCGTTTTACTTACAGTATATAATAATAAATTATTTTGAGACGTAGATGTAAAGTGATTGAGCTATAGATATGATGAGGGTGGAAATATGGAGAATGTTATAATGAATGTAGTTAATCATCTCTTGCTAAAGATTGAATGGATAGTAAGTAATATCTTTATAAAAATGAGCATACTTTGGATGCTTATTTGGTTTCTATACTATTTAAAGAGTGATTTAGCAATGTATTTCTTATTTTTTGGAAATGGCTTTTTATTATTGCTAATAATTTTTCGATTTGCACTGTATCAAATTAAACTAGTAATGCAGAATGATATTAAGTAATTGTGTCTAGATCATATTTTGGGGAATCAGATTATAATCATTCTGGACGTTTTCAAGACTTTTTGGGATTTGTATAATAGAACTTGGTGAAGCTATCATAGCCTTTTGTGAAGGAACTGGATCTTCTTTCTACGGTATAGAAAGTTGAGGTTCAAATGAATCGTTATTTGATATGCGTAATTAGTTTTATAATGACGGTTTTAGTCCTAAAAATTTTATTCGAATCAAATACTATTATTCATAAGTTTATTGCTATATTAGGTATTACTATGTATTACAGAGGTATTTTTAGAGAGTATAAAAAATATTCAAATCATTTCAGATTTTTAAATTTTATAATATTTGTATTTTTTTGACACAATAAAATTATCAAGTACTAGGAGGTATTCCATATGGATGGTATGCACCATTTAGATATATTTCAGATAACATTATTTGTAGGGATGGTTATCGATATACGCAATCGAATTGGAACTTTGGTAATTGTAAAATTAACGTAGAATCTGTAGTAAATGGTGTTGTATCTCAAATGGCTATGGCAATAGCAGGAGCTGGTGGTAACAGACCTAGGTAATAATGAGAGGATGTAGATATGAATCAACAGTTTAGAAATCAATGTTTAGATGCAATTGTAAACTTTGAAACTAGCTTTAAAGAAATGAACTTACCTCAACAACAATATTCCCACGCTTATAGTCTAGTTAGTAAAATAGTATCTGAAATGAAATTAGACGGTGTTGCCTTTGCTCAATCTTTCAGATATTTTTATGAATTTTTTAGTCGCGAATTATTTCCAGGGGGAATTGTTTTATCTGAACAAGCTCATAAAGATTTTAGTAGAATATCAGACCTAGCAAATTCTACGGAGTTATTAAGAACAATTCATAGCCCTATTAAAATATTTTGGTAATTACAAAATTATATTAATTTCTACAATAGTAATTATTTATTTTGCGTATCCTTAAAATTTGTGATTTACTAAACTTTATAAAATTGTACAACAATAAAAAGTACCTAATGGTTTACTGAAATGTTTTCGACTAATATTAATTGATTCAAAAAATTTTCCCAATATTATATTCAAGGGATTTAATTCTGTATATAACAGGATTAAATCCTTTTTACTATGTGACTATTAGTCCGTCTCGCTCCGTTAGAGGGGAGACAAACAAACCACCCGTTTGAAGGAGGTTCATGATTGTGGGGACCTACACTTTATTTTCTTTTGAAACTGAGTTTTTATCCAGTTTTATGACTTGAGTACGACGAACAGGTCGTGGCTCTCATTTGAGGTGTAAGTCATACGTGAGTCCCCACTACCGGTGACCCCAATAAAGATTCCCAATTCTGACTATAGCGAGGTAGCAAGGAGGAAGAAATAGTAAAATCGTGGCTTAAAGAACAGGAATGTTATAGTAAGCCATATTTAGGGAATTAAGTAAATCTTCCAACAATAAAACGAATGGCATAGATTTTTTTCAACATCTGATATTTTGAACTTTTCTCAGATTCTTATTTTTAATCTTGAATGGTTTAAAAATTATGAGAAAAAACATTTCATGATGAAAATCGCACATTTGAAGATCTTGTGGTAATAATTTTTTGTGTTATGCTATACTGAAGCTGTCAAGGTTGCAACTCGACAAAACAAAAAATATTTATCCTTGAACTAGCTTCTCAAGGGTAGACAGAAAAATCTAACTTTGAGGGTTAGTACACAAAAGGAGGTGTTTACCATGGATACAAAAGCAACAGAACATTTTAATACAATTAACTCTAATTCCCTTGCTACTATTAAAGGTGGAGGAAAAGGCATTTGTAAATTCGTTATGGAAGGAGCAAATGGTTATTCTTGCCGATATCCAAATGGAGAATGGGGATATATTGTCACTAAGAGTAATTTTGAGGCAACGAAAGATGTAATAGTTAATGGTTGGATATCATCATTAGGAGGCAGTTATTTTCTTCGAGGCTACAGAGGATGATTCATGAATAAAAAAACAGAAGAAATTCTCAACAAGGTTTATAATTTGATTTTAGATCCAGAGATTCGTCAAAACGAACGAGATATTTTATTACATTATAAAACTCGATTAGAGAATACAAAAAATGAGCAGAGAGTTGTCATGGAGTTGGCAGAAGCTCTTCGCCAACAAGCTGTTAGTAGTATTCATAGTCATAAATCATTGAGTCCAAAGACTGCAACATTTTATAAAGAAATTGCAGCATATGGACAATTGAGTAAAAATCTAGCTCAAGGATTAATTTCTTTGGGGATAACGATATAAGGAAAAATGAGTATAATAAACTCATCTAGCTTTTAACAAG
Source organism: Streptococcus mitis (assembly GCA_032480835.1). Classification (GTDB taxonomy): domain Bacteria; phylum Bacillota; class Bacilli; order Lactobacillales; family Streptococcaceae; genus Streptococcus; species Streptococcus mitis_DK. The sequence continues at coordinate 85,358 of JAWETZ010000003.1, read as the reverse complement.
ATGAAACAATTCATATAAATGTAAGGAGGTATTCATGATGAATACAATGGTGAAACAATAGGTATTATGATGTATTACAGAGATGTTTTTAGAGAATATAAAAGATATTAAAATCATTTCAAATTAGTTAAATTTCATAATCTTAATTTAACTAATTTGTACAACATAATAATCAAAGAGGCTGGGAAAAGTCTTTAAAATCAGAAAAACGCATATTATCAGGCATTGAACAATCTTGATATTATGCGTTTTATTGTAGTGAGATTCACATTATTTTTCCTAAAAATGAGTTTTTGACTAGCCTAATTATTTGGGTACGACGAGCAGATCAAGTATCTCATCTGAGGTATAAGCTCTCCATGAGCACCCGCTACTGGTGAGTTAAATAGTTACTCGTAAGCAGGCTAATCATGAGGTAGTAGGAAGAGGGAGGGATAGTAAGTCATGTATAGTGGATGAGGGATTTCAGAACTCTAAAGTTCAAATAGGTATATGTAAATCACGAGAGTAATGAGGAAAGATGTACAACTTATATATTGAGGTGAGATTCTGATGATAGCTGAAAGCATAGTAACAACGAAACATGAGAAGTCAGTCAATCCTATAGTAGTCAGGATGATTCTATAATGGAAGTGGAGCGAAAAATACCATTTCAGTATAATATAGCTACCTTTTAGGATTTGCTTAAAAATTTAGTTTTAAAATGTGTAAAATAAAATTATCAATAAAAAAGGAGCCACATTATGAAGAAGTATTTATTACAATCTTTATTAGTTAGTACCGTAGCGTTAGTTACCATTAGTCCGAATCTTGTTTTGGCTGAGAGTGCTGAAACAAAATTTTCTGATACAGTGCCATCAGCCTTAAATTTAGAACCAGCTGTTACAGAAAACACTAGAGAATCTTTAACTGAACAAAAGTCTAGCGATAGAGAAAATGAAAGTAACGTTCAGCAATCGACGAAGGAAATTACTAAGAAAGAAACTGATAACGTGAACTCAGTAACATCTGAAGAATACGCTTCAAATGTGTCTGATTTTAATAAAATTAGTATTGCTGAAGTTCGTCAGATATTCACTTCAGAAGATTCGGAACATACTTTATATTTTGGAAGAGGGACATGTTATCATTGTCGTGAATTTTCTGGAGTATTGAAAGAGTTTAATATGCTGATTGATAAAAAGTTAGAATATTACGATATAGATGGTGAGGATTTTGATGATTCTGCTAAAGAGTTCATTTTTAAAACAATCGGTATTCCTGGAACGCCAACAATTATTTATTTTAAAAATGGTAAAACTATTTCTGGTTGGGTTGGTGGAGGAATAACTGCACAACAACTTTACGATTATCTCTATTTTGGAAAAACTGATGAGAAGCCGAAAAGAGAATTTGAAAATGATAATAAAAATATTATAAATCCAGAGAATTCAATGCAAACTATGGATATTAAAGAGGATACAGTCAAGATTAAAACAATTGCAAATCAAATCCCTAAAGATATTCCACTCTCTGACGAAAATTTACAGAAAAAGATTTTAGTTAAATCACAAGATACTTTTGGAAAGACTATTGAAAATATAGAGGATAATTCTAAAGATAGTGTGGTTGGTGTTAAAAATCAGGAGAATCCTGAACTACTTTACAGTAAATTTAATGAATATAAATCAGATTTTATAGCATCAACTAATTTTAAAAAAATAGAATCGGAAGTAAAAAATTTACCCCAAACAGGAGAAGAACAATCGATTAACTTTGTTCGTTTAGGAATCGCCTTATTTATTACTGGAATTTTTATAATAAGTAGTCATTTAAATACTAAAAATGAAGTATAAGATCATAAGAGTATAGTAACCTACTGGAAATAGATCACATTAGATATTTATGAGAAACAATGTAGATAATCTTTTTACCAAATTTTCAAAATAAAAATAAGTAAATAAATTGAGAAATTTACCTAAGTAGGAAATAGATTTCTCAATTTATTTTATTATGTGACTTTTAGTCCGTCTCGCTCCGCTAGGTGCGAGACAAATAAACCACCCGCTATGCGAGTGCGCGTCGAATGTTATACCAAAAAACTCCAAACGCAATACAATAAAGGTGTTCAAGCCAATTGTAAAGCGAAAGGAGAAAAATATGGCACAAAAGGCACATAGTTTATCACACACAAAGTGGATGTGTAAATATCACATTGTGTTCACCCCTAAGTATAGACGAAAAGTAATCTATAATCAATATCGAAGTAGTTTAGGCGAAATATTTCATCGCTTGTGTAGTTATAAAGGAGTTGAAATTATCGAGGATCACTTAATGCCAGATCATGTACATATGTTAGTAAGTATTCCACCAAGGATAAGCGTTTCGAGTTTCATGAGTTATTTAAAAGGAAAAAGTGCACTCATGATGTTTGACAAACACGCCAATCTCAAGTACAAGTTTGGGAATCGGCATTTCTGGGCGGAAGGTTATTATGTAAGTACAGTAGGACTTAATGAAGCCACAATTAAGAAATATATCCAAGAATAGGAAAAGCATGATATAGCACTAGATAAATTAAGTGTAAAAGAATATGAGGATCCCTTTAGGGATAGTGGTAAGTAATACTAAAGCCTCTTTGAGAGGCAAGTGACGAGTCAAGAGCAATAAGGCTTGAACAAAGTGAAAGAAAATGAGACAAAATCCAGTAGTTTTCTTTCTTAGCGAACTAGAAAGCAAACTATCCATTGTATCAAGCTCAAAGAGTTTCAGGGCAATATAATCATTATTGAGGGTGATGGTTTTCGAGCGCAGCACCCACTATTCATCAAAGAGAGATTCTCCAAGACCAATAGAAAGAGAAACATCATAGAACACTTCTACAGGAAAACGTGTCACAACCTTATCATGTGATCGTTGTGTTTGAAGTAATTCCTCTGCGTACTCATCAACCTTATCTTAATTTTTTGAAGAGAGCTGAATATAGGGGGCATAATCTTGTATCCTGATTCAAAATAGGTTGTTGGAACATCAGGTGTTCTTGCAAGAGTAGAAAGATTTTTTTGATTTGGATTGGATTTCCCCATTTCCCACTTGTTGTATGAAGCTCTATTGATTTTTAATAGGTTGGAGAGTTCAGTTTGAGTATTCTACGTTCTTTAAGACGAATACTAGAAAACATAAGATAAAACTCCAGTTACTTTATTATGCAACAATTATGTCAAAAATTTTTCAAGATGTAAGGAAGAGATATATTTAAGGAGTTATGAGTTATTAAAGGTAGTGATTAAGTACAATTTATCACTAGTGTGATATAATTTTATTGAGCATGTTATGTTAATCAATGTTAGGAGATATGTATGATTTCTAGGATAATTTTACAAAATTTTAAACGTTATAAAAGAGTAGATTTTATTTGTAACTCAGAAGTTAATATTTTCGTTGGAGAGAATGGTGCAGGAAAGTCGACGTTATTGTATGCTGTTGGATTAGTGCTGAGTGGAAGTCATAGTCAGATTGAGAGAAGTAGTTTGGCTAGTATCATTAATCAAGAAGCGATTTTAGATTTTATGGGAACAAAGGATATCAATCAGCTTCCTGAGGCCTTTGTCGAAATTTATTTTGATGAATTGTGTACTGAAATTTCCTCTAACTTCAATATTGAAGGAAAGCATAACTCTCAAAAAATCAAAGCTTTTGGACTTTCATTAAAAATAATTCCCGATCAAGATTATATATCTGAAATTACTTCTGTCTTAAATGATAGTAACTGGACAGTCTTTCCATTTGAGTTCTATAGAGTTGAATTTTTGACATTTTCAGGGAAACCCTACTCCTCGTATAATAAACCGTATAAGTTTCTACATTCGATAATAAATACCAGTCTTATTGATACACAACAAGAAATTCAAAAACGCATCCATGAGGTGTATTTAGAAAATATATCAGCTGAAAATAGAGCAAAAGTTAATCATCAATACAGGATAAATTCATTTAATTTTTTAAAGACTTTAAGGAAGGATGAACTGTTGAAGGAGAATGCTTCAGAATTCCAACTTCATTTTGACGAATCAGAAAATTCATTTAGAAATTCAGTATCAGCTGTAAAAAATGGTGTAGATATAAAAAATTTAGGGCAAGGAGAAAAAGTATTATTAGGTGTTGAAAATGCATACAGTCATCTCAAGGAAACGGTTAAAATACTACTTATTGAGGAACCTGAGAATCATTTGAGCTTCCAAAACCTCCAAAAATTAGTTAGAATGCTAAGTTCAAAAACAGGTGTTCAAGTTTTTATTGGGACTCATTCAAATATGATTGCTTCAAGATTAGGTGTAGACAATCTTCTTTTTTTAGATAATGGTCAGATATCTAAACTTAAAGGTTTGAAAAAAGATACTGTAAGATTTTTCAAAAAATCTACTAATCAAAATTTATTGAACTTCTCTCTAGGTAAGAAGATAATTCTTGTTGAGGGGAATGCTGAGTATATTTTAGTAGAGAAGTTTTTCGAAATACTCCACTCCAAAAAGCCTGAAGAATTTAATGTATCAATTATTTCTGTAGATGGATTAAGTTTTGAGAGGTATTTAGAAATTGCAACCAACTTTACTGATAAAAAAGTAGTAGTTATAACGGATAACGATGGTGATTATGAAAGTAAAGTACAGTCAAAATATAGTTCTTATCAACAATTCCAGAATATAAAAGTTTCCTCTGATTTAGATAATGCTAATCGAACATTTGAATTATGTATTTATAATAATAACAAGGATTTGTTAGATTCTTTTGGTTTAACTAAATCTAAAGATTTATTAGGATATATGCTTAGGGAGAAGGCTGAATTTGCATTGCGATTACTAGAAAAAATGGAAACTGATCATAGAAGTGACGAATTTATTATACCTGATTACATTAAAGAGGCGATTGAATGGATAATAAAAGATTAATTCATGCCGTTGCTGGAAGTGGCAAAACAACTAAAATAATTGAAAGTATTAATCCTCAAAAAAGAAATCTTATACTTACGTATACAGAGACGAACCAGAATACAATCAGAGAAAAGTTGATTGACAAATTTGGCTTCATCCCTGAGTCTACTTTTATTTTTGGTGTTTTTGAGTTTCTATATAGTTTTTGCTTAGTGCCATATTTAGGGAAACGACCAAAAGGAATAAATTTTGATTATGAACCTCAATGGAAATTTGATAACACTACTATAGATAATACTGGAAGAATTGTTCAGAATCAACTTTCTAAATCTCTATTAAGGGGTTCATTAATTTATAAGAGGAAAGAGATTGGATTTGATAATTCATATTTGGATAGAATTGATAAATTTTTTGATTGTATTTATGTAGATGAGTGTCAGGATTTTGAGTCAGATGATTTTGATTGGCTTTTAAGTTTAAGTAATCTTAATGCAGAAGTATTTTTATTTGGAGATTTTTATCAAAAAACCTTTAGTACTTCAAGGCGAGCTAATAAAGGAAAAGGGATCCATTCGAGTTTTGAGAATTGGTTAAAAGTTCTTTCTGATTCAGGATATGAAATTGATTTATCGAGTTTGTCAAAAAGTTATCGTTGTCCAAAAATAGTCTGTGACTTTATTGTTGATAATTTAGCTATTGAAATTTTATCACAGAGAGAAGAAAAGCTTCCTGCCGAAATTATTCTCATAGATTCAAAGGATAAAATAGAATCAATAATGACAAATGATAACGTTATGAAACTTTTTTATCAAAAATCTTATGAATATGATTGTAAAAGTCAGAATTGGGGTGATAGTAAAGGCTCTGAATATGAAAATGTTTGTATAGTATTAAATCCAACAACATATAAATTATTCGCAGCCAATCATTTGAATGAACTTTCTTCACAAACCAAAAGTAAATTTTATGTTGCGTGTACTCGTACGAGAGGGAATCTATATTTTGTAAATCAATCCGATTTAGAAAAATATAGGAAGATGATGTAAGGAAAATATCGGATTAGGAGATAATATGCGAATAGCTAAAAATTTATTTATAAAAAGACCAATGATGTGTCAGTATGTTCTATCACTTGTTTTGGAGATTCCAATTTTTATTTGGTTTATCAGAAATATTCCACAAGTCTTGTGGCAGTGGCTTGTAATGGTAGGTTATATAATAATTTCTTTTATATATTATATAATAAATCGTGGAGACATGAAATATTATTTTATTTCGATATATGATCAGTTAAATAAGAAATATTCTCCAACATTTTGGAAATATTTTTTAAGTTCGCTACTTACAAGTACTAAGTATATTTTTATGGGAATTTTTTTCCAAACAATGTTACAAAGTTTATTTGGGGAGTTAATTATACCTGGTATGGGAATTTCAGCTTATAGTTTTCCATTATTAGTAGTAATGTGTCTTATTCTATCGAAGATTTTATTCGATATAGCTAGGATGCCCCCTGTGTATCTTTTGATCTATATTACAATTCCTTTGTTTACTTTTTCTTTAGTAGGAATAGAAAAATCTTTGTTAAGTTGGACCTTTGTATCTCTCATTTTGATAAGTATAGTTCCTCAATTTATAAGTGAAGATATAAAAAAAATATTATCAAATAATTTTTTAGAAAATTTGTTCGGAACTCAACAAGATATAAACTCCAATTTTGAAAAAGAATTTTTAAAATTAAAATATAAAATTTATATTTTTGTTCCTTTCTTTTATATTGCACTAATCGTATCTGAGAAGGTAATATATACAAATGGTTTTAATTATTTATTCAATTATATATTTGATAAACACGATGATTTACAGAATATAAGTTATTTTTCTACAACTAATGTTATAATCACCTTAATAAAAGTGTTTCTTATTTTGTATCTTCTTATTCCTTATTTTGAATATAGTGACTTCATTATCAATAAAATAGCTAAGTTTTTGATAATGAAAATTGAAAGAAAAAGTGGTAATGTTGAATATAATGGTATCTATAATAGAGTAAGCTACACAAAAAAAGAATGGATAATTGATAATTCAGATTTTTATAGTGGCTACAAGGGTTTATTTTTTAACAATAAAGAAAGGTGCTATTATTTATCTAAAAATAATATATTAATCTCAAACGAAAAGAAAAAGATAAGAATTAAACCCATTACTGAAGAAATTTTTAAAGTAGAAGACAATTATTATGTTAGTTATAAGTCGGATATCTTAAAAAAGCTTTCTAATATGAAAAAAGTAGATGGTTTTAGACTACTAAATAAGCCTGATCATGCTGTATTACTTTTTCCTTTAACGGTAATTATATTTGTTTTATTAGGTGCTTGGTTTTTTTAGCCACATTTTCATAATAGTTTTAGAGGTTATTACAGTAAAATAGACTGTGGTATCGCAATTCAGTCGATCGGACTACAAATTTATGGTGATACAGTTTTTGTAGACGGAGCAATATATAAATTGAATGAAGTTACAATGCAGATACTAGATAACCAAAAAAACGTGGTAGGTACATTTGATAAAAAAGGTATTGTCATAAAAAATAAGACAGGGAAAGATTCTTATTATATAAAATATTAGTTACTAATTTTTAACTACTCTGTAGTGTTTAAGTGGATTGTTATGAGAGCTTTTGCTCTCTTTTTTCATGTGATAACTTCTCCAATTATCCTCTGCTATACTTTTCTAAGCATGTAGAAATCTAGTTAAGATTTTTCAATGGGGGTTTGGGGGCGTGCCACCACATTTTCATATCGTTTGTTTTTTAAACCGTGAGGTTTGAAATGGCAGGCGATATGATTTTTGGGATATTGTGGACACAATATCTGAGCTCGCAAAGCCTTACAAAAATGTTGAATCTATTTTGAAAAACGTACTGACAGTGTCTGTAAGCTTACATTGTCAGTACAAGTATCTATGAAGGAGGAAAAGCCATATGAAAAGAGATATACGTAGTATTCGGAAACAATTTCGCTTAACAGAAACGGAGGAAAAACAAATACTAGATTTAATGAGAGAGAAAGGAGAGGATAATTTTTCTGATTTTCTCCGTAAAAGCTTACTATTGTCTGATGGACAAAAACAGATGGAAAAATGGTTCAACCTTTGGAAAAAACAAAAGTTGGAACAAATTAGCCGTGATGTTCATGAAATATTAATAATTGCTAAAATAAATCATCAGGTTACTCAAGAACATGTTTCTATTTTGTTAACTTGTATTCAGGAATTAATTAAAGAGGTAGAAAAAACAAGTCCTCTTAGTGAAGATTTTCGTAACAAATACATGAGGTAGTAGAGTGGAGCACCGATATAGAACAAATTTAAAAAAAGTCTTTTTATCTGACCTAGAATTAGTCAAATTGAATGAAAATATCTCAAAAAGTAACTGCTTATCATTCTCAGAATATGCTAGACGAACTCTACTAAATCCTGGTATGAATTTTATCACCATTGATACAAACAGTTATCAAGATTTGATTTTTGAATTAAAACGAATCGGAAATAATATTAATCAAATAGCCAGAAGCATAAATTATTCGAATTTAATAACGAAAGTTGAATTAGATGAATTGAGAAAAGGTATAGAAGAGTTAATAGTAGAAGTGGAGAAAGATTTTCTTATTCAATCTGAAAAATTGAGGAAATTTTATGGTCATCACTAAACACTTTGCGATTCATGGAAAAAATTATCGTAGCAAACTAATCAAATATATTTTGAATCCAAGTAAAACAAAAAATCTAGCACTAGTTTCAGATTTTGGTATGAGAAATTATTTAGATTTTCCTAGTTATAAAGAACTAGTGAAGATGTACAATGATAATTTTTTAAGTAATGATGGTCTTTATGAATTTCGTCATGATAGGCAAGAAGTAAATCAACGAAAAATTCATTCTCATCACATCATTCAGTCCTTTTCTCCAGATGACCATCTCACTCCTGAACAAATCAATCGAATTGGTTATGAGACAGCTAAAGAGTTGACAGGAGGTAGATTTCGTTTTATCGTAGCAACTCATGTGGATAAAAATCATATCCACAATCACATCATCCTAAATTCAATTGATAAGAATTCTGATAAAAAGTTTATGTGGGATTATAAGGCAGAACATAATCTACGAATGGTTTCTGATCGTCTTTCAAAAATTGCAGGGGCAAAAATTATAGAAAATCGTTATTCTCATCGTCAGTATGAAGTTTATCGCAAAACAAATTACAGATATGAAATAAAACAACGGGTATATTTTCTAATCGAGAACTCAAAAAATTTTGAAGATTTTAAGAAAAAAGCTAAAGCTTTACATTTAGAAATTGATTTTAGACACAAGCATGTTACTTATTTTATGACTGATTCAAATATGAAACAAGTCGTACGTGATAGTAAATTGAGTAGAAAACAACCTTATAATGAAACTTATTTTGAGAAAAAGTTTGTTCAAAGGGAAATCATAAACATATTAGAATTCTTACTTCCGAAAATGAAGAATATGAATGAATTGATTCAACGAGCAGAAGTTTTTGGCTTAAAAATAATTCCGAAAGAAAAACATGTTCTATTTGAATTTGATGGGATTAAGCTTGCAGAGCAGGAATTGGTAAAAACGAATCTGTATAGTGTTAGTTATTTTCAAGACTATTTTAATAACAAAAATGAAACTTTTGTCTTAGATAATAAAAATATAGTTGAACTTTACAATGAAGAAAAGATAATTAAAGAAAAAGAGTTGCCGTCAGAAGAGATGGTATGGAAATCTTATCAAGATTTCAAGAGAAATAGAGATGCTATTCATGAGTTTGAAGTAGAGTTGAATCTTAATCAAATAGAAGAAGTAGTAGACGATGGAATTTACATTAAGGTACAGTTTGGTATCCGACAAGAAGGACTTATTTTTGTACCAAATATTCAGATCAATATGGAAGAAGAAAAAGTTAAAGTATTTCTCAGAGAAACTAGTTCTTACTATGTATATCATAAAGATTCAGTAGAAAAAAATCGCTTTATGAAAGGTAAAACTTTGATTAGACAATTTAATCTTCAGTATGAACCACAGTATATGTATAGAAGAATTCCTCTTAGCAAAATTAAAGAAAAAATAGAACAATTAGATTTTCTTATATCTGCGGAAAATAGTCCGAATGATTTTGAAGATATAACAAATGATTTCATTGCCCAAATATCATATCTAGAGAATATGATTGAACAAGTCCAAAATAAAATTGATGATTTAACTAATTTAGAGGAAGTATTGTTGAATAATACGACAAATAGTTCTAGCAATTTAGAAAATAGTATTCAAGGTAAAAGTTCAGTAGATACAATAGAGAAGGATTTATACGTATATAAAGGAAGAATTGAAAAACTTAAGGAACAACATAGAGAAGCTATAAATTTATTTGAAATGTTTAATCGTACGTTAAAGAACTACAAGAAAACAAAAAATACGAAATCTAGCAAGGAAAATGAGATACATTTAGAGTAAATAATTTCCTAAAAAGTATATATGGAATAGTTTCATGTGCCAATTTGTCACATTTTGAAATATAAAAAATAACTATATTATACTTGTTTTAGGAGACAACAAATGTTGAAAAGGATTAGAGATTTACGTGAAGATGATGATTTAACACAAGAATATATTGCGAAAATCGTTTTGAATTGTACAAGATCAGCTTATTCTAAAATGGAAGCTGGTAGCAGGCTAATCTCTATAAATGACCTTATCAAACTTGCAGATTTTTATAAGGTGAGTCTAGACTACCTTGTAGGTCGAGTGGATAATAAAGAAGACCATTACTCCAAAAAGTAGTAGGTTAAGAAAGCACATTGACAATTGAATAGTCCAAAATGGTACTTTCCTCATTTGTGGAGCAGTTTTGAATGGCTCGCCATGATAAGAGCGACATTAAAACCATCAATAAAATAGAGCGATACTTTATATGCCATGATACAAATGATATACAATGATACTTCTGACCGTTCAGGCTGCCACCGTAAAAGAGCAGTAAGTGAAATTCTTATGATGACTTCATCAGTCATGCCATGGAGGAGAAAATATTTTTTTAGGAAGGATAATGACATGAATATAAAATATATATCTGTCGAAAATTCCATTGCAGAATGGGCTGATAAAAAGGGAATTCTAAAAAGATGGGATGGTTTAAATCAATATACATTGAACAGATGGATTAAAGAAATGCGAGAAAACAGAACATTTTCCATGTATGTAATTAACCCAACCCATAAACTTGTTTTCATTAATCTAGAAGGATTTGAAAGTTTCTTAAGATGGAAGCAAAAGCGGACAAAATAAGGAAGTCATGGTATAATATAGGATAGTTATTTATTCTATACAACAATGATTTATTTCTTTTTAAGAGTTAAGAGGAATTAAATTATGTATTATGTAACTAAAACAAATTCAAAAGGGCAACCCTTATATCAAGTGGTTGAAAAGTACAAAGATCCACTAACAGGAAAGTGGAAATCAGTAACTGTAAGTTATACTAAGAATACTAGTAGGGCGAGGAAACAAGCTGAAAGAGAGGTTCTTGATAAAATAGATAGACTAACTACTTCATTTGAAAGTCAGTATAGTCCTGAACTGATTACAACATTTGGAGAGTTAAAAGAAAATTGGTTTCAGACTTGGTGTGTCTCTGTTAAACCACAAACAATTCAGAGAGAACTACTGGTTATGAAGCGTCTTGGGAAAATTATAGGAGATGATTTTTTGTTAGACAGGATTACTCCACTTCTGATGAAAAATAGTCTCAATAAATATTTAGAAATGTATGATGCATCGCCTTCAACAATGACTCATATAAAAAGTACTTGTAATAAGATTTTTAATCATGGTGTGTTATATAATGTCATTAAGTTTTCTCCAATGACTGCGGTAAAACTAGATATTTCACTAGAGAAAAGGCGTAAAGCAAAAGAAAGACATGATTCTAAATTTCTAGAAATCCATGAATTACATGCATTTTTTGATGTGTTACGCCAATGCAGAAATGCAAACTATTATGATCTTGCTATAGTATTGTTGCTTACAGGTATTCGAATTAGTGAAGCAGCATTTTTACCATCAGATATTGATTTTGAAAAAGGAATCTTGCATATTGATAAAGCACTTCAATATCATTGTTTAAAAGTTGAACAATTTCATTTTGATACAACTAAAACACTCAATTCAATTAGAGAAGTAGCTTTGCCTGAAGCTGCAAGCGAAGCTATTAAAAGGACAATACAGAGAAATAAAGAGTTTGATGCTTATATGAAGAAACATCCCTGTCCTGCTTTTACACATTCTGAAAGTGTATTTAGAACAGAATACGGCTCTCCAATAACATCAAGCACTTTTCGTCAAATTTTGAAACGAATAGAAGGAAAATTATTGACAAATTGTTTAAGTGACTATGGTTTTAAGTGGGTAAAACATGTTACTCCCCATTCGTTTAGGCATATGCATATTAGTTACCTTCAAAGCAATGAGATGCACATAGCAGTGAAAGATATTATGACTAGAGTAGGATATGCTAACTTTGAGACAACAATGGGCTATACACATAATATAAATCGTTCACAAGAAAATACTGTAAAAGCCTTAAATCAATTTGTAGAAAATCACAATTTCCATTTTGAAGAATTGAAAAGTTATACCTGTAAATATTCCAGAATGATTGAAAAATTCATTGAAACTAGTGATAATAGCAATAAAGTAGAATTAAGTGTTGATGAGTTCAAAGACTTGTTACATCTTAGTCCACGTTACTCGCCTAAAAATATTGTTTCAAATTTACTATTAAAAATCAAAAAAGATATTGTCAAATACCACCCACAGTTTGATATAAAGATTGTGAAATCAAGCGAGAATCAAATCAGAGGTTTTTCCATTGCATGGTAGTTTTGGTGTTCGCTTGGTGTTTAGACAATAGTAAAATAAAATAGGGGCTCTAAACCCTTGCTACGAAAGGAAAAAAACTCAATGGCTACTATTCAATGGTTTCCTGGTCACATGTCTAAGGCGCGTCGACAGGTGCAGGAAAATTTAAAATTTGTTGATTTTGTGACAATTTTGGTAGATGCACGCTTACCTCTATCTAGTCAAAATCCTATGTTAACCAAGATTGTTGGTGACAAACCAAAACTTTTGATTTTAAACAAGGCAGACTTGGCCGATCCAGCAATAACCAAAGAATGGCGTCAGTATTTTGAATCACAAGGAATTCAGACACTGGCTATCAACTCTAAAGAACAAGTGACTGTAAAAGTCGTAACAGACGCAGCTAAAAAGCTCATGGCTGATAAGATTGCTCGCCAGAAAGAACGTGGTATCCAGATTGAAACTTTGCGTACCATGATTATCGGGATTCCAAATGCTGGTAAATCAACTCTCATGAATCGTTTGGCTGGCAAGAAAATTGCTGTTGTCGGAAATAAACCAGGGGTTACAAAGGGACAACAATGGCTCAAAACCAATAAAGACCTGGAAATCTTGGATACACCAGGGATTCTCTGGCCTAAGTTCGAAGACGAAACTGTCGCTCTTAAACTAGCCTTGACTGGAGCTATCAAAGACCAGTTGCTTCCTATGGATGAGGTGACCATTTTGGGTATCAATTATTTCAAAGAACATTATCCAGAAAAGCTGGCTGAACGCTTCAAACAAATGAAAATTGAAGAAGAGGCGCCTGTTATTATTATGGATATGACCCGTGCCCTCGGTTTCCGTGATGACTATGATCGTTTCTACAGTCTCTTCGTGAAGGAAGTTCGCGATGGCAAACTCGGTAACTATACCTTAGATACATTGGAAGACCTCGATGGCGACGATTAAAGAAATCAAAGAACTCCTTGCTACAGTCAAGGACCTTGATAACCCTATTTTTTTAGATCTTGAAAAGGAGAATCGCTCTGGAGTTCAAAAGGAAATCAGCAAGCGTAAAAAAGCCATTCAGGCAGAATTGGATGAGGATCTTCGTTTGGAATTCATGCTTTCCTACGAAAAAGAACTTTATAAGCAAGGTTTGACCTTAATTGCTGGTGTTGATGAGGTTGGACGTGGTCCTCTGGCTGGGCCAGTAGTCGCTGCAGCAGTTATCTTGCCTAAAAATTGTAAGATTAGAGGTCTCAACGACAGCAAGAAAATTCCTAAAAAGAAACATCTGGAGATTTTCCAAGCAGTTCAAGACCAAGCCTTGTCAATTGGCATTGGTATCATGGATAATCAGGTCATCGACCAAGTCAATATCTATGAAGCAACCAAACTGGCCATGCAGGAAGCAATCTCTCAGCTCAGTCCTCAACCTCAACACCTTTTGATAGATGCTATGAAACTGGATTTACCAATTTCACAAACCTCTATCATCAAGGGTGATGCTAATTCTCTCTCGATCGCAGCAGCTTCTATAGTAGCCAAGGTGACACGTGATGAATTGATGAATGACTACGATCAGCAGTTCCCTGGCTATAATTTTACTGCTAATGCAGGATATGGAACAGCTAAACACCTGGAAGGCCTCATAAAACTAGGAGTTACACCGATTCACCGAACCAGTTTTGAACCCATTAAATCGCTGGTTTCAGGAGAAAAAGAAAGTTAAGTTAGAAGGAATGATTATGGAGGAACAGTCAGAAACACTCAGTTCCAAGAAAGAATTTGCCTTTGCCTCGAGTACCATATTATCCCAAGTTGGACGAGGAATCATCGTCGGTCTTGTCGTTGGAATTATCGTTGGATCCTTTCGTTTCTTAATCGAAAAAGGCTTCCACCTGATACAAGGACTTTATCAAGATCAAGCGCACCTAGTGCGCAATCTTTTTATCATTTGTCTATTTTATTTAATAGTTTGTTGGCTCAGTGCAAAACTAACTCGATCAGAAAAAGATATCAAAGGCTCAGGAATTCCTCAAGTCGAAGCCGAATTAAAGGGATTGATGACCCTCAACTGGTGGGGCGTACTTTGGAAAAAATATATTCTAGGAATTCTTGCTATTGCTAGTGGCCTTATGCTAGGGCGTGAAGGACCAAGCATTCAACTCGGAGCGGTTGGTGGTAAAGGTATTGCCAAGTGGCTTAAATCCAGTCCAGTAGAGGAGCGTTCCTTGATTGCAAGTGGAGCTGCAGCAGGTTTAGCCGCAGCCTTTAATGCACCAATTGCTGGACTTCTCTTTGTCGTAGAAGAAGTTTATCACCATTTTTCACGCTTTTTCTGGGTATCTACTCTCGCAGCCAGTCTCGTAGCAAACTTTGTTTCTCTTCTCATATTTGGCCTAACACCCGTACTGGATATGCCAGACAATATCCCACTCATGACCCTAGACCAATATTGGATTTACCTCCTTATGGGAGTTTTTCTTGGACTATCTGGTTTTCTCTATGAGAAGGCTGTACTCAATGTCGGTAGAATTTATGACTGGCTTGGGCAAAAAATCCGTTTGGATAGAGCTTATTACCCAATTCTTGCCTTTATTCTCATCATACCAGTCGGCATCTTCTTGCCACAAATCCTTGGAGGTGGAAATCAGCTGGTTCTTTCCCTAACTGAGCAAGATTTTAGTTTCCAAGTTCTATTAGTTTACTTTTTGATTCGTTTTATTTGGAGCATGATTAGTTATGGAAGTGGCCTTCCAGGAGGAATTTTTCTACCCATTCTGGCGCTTGGTTCCTTGCTTGGTGCCCTAGTTGGTGTCATTTGTGTGAATATTGGACTTGTCAGTCAGGAGCAATTCCCTATATTTGTCATTCTAGGAATGAGTGGCTATTTTGGAGCAATATCAAAGGCACCCTTAACCGCTATGATACTCGTAACTGAGATGGTAGGAGATATTCGCAATCTCATGCCACTTGGATTAGTGACCTTGGTTGCCTACATCATCATGGATCTGCTCAAGGGTGCACCAGTCTATGAAGCAATGTTGGAAAAAATGCTGCCAGAAGAAGCGTCAGAAGAAGGAGAAGTCACCCTCATTGAAATTCCAGTTTCAGATAAAATAGCAGGGAAACAAGTACACGAGCTCAACTTGCCTCATAACGTCCTAATCACAACACAAGTTCATAATGGCAAGAGCCAAACAGTTAACGGCTCAACCAGAATGTATCTCGGTGATATGATTCACCTAGTTATTCCAAAAAGTGAAATTGGGAAAGTCAAAGATTTGCTGTTATAAGCTGTATTTACATAATTTTTATTATGTAATAAACATATCAAGAATATTTTGTTGATTTTGATAAGGGAGGACATACATCATAATGAAAATACTAGATGTTCTATATGAGTTTTATGGTGATTTTGAATTCATTAAAGAAAAGTGGAATGAAAAATACGAAGGTATTCTTATCAAAATAAAGGATGAGCAAGGATATAAAAGATGCCGCTTAGCAAAAAGAACACCGAAAAAAGAAGGATATTTTACAGTTTTTTGGAAAAAAGACAAAAATAACATGAATATTCCTTATACCAATGAAGATTTGGGAACTGAACTTGTTATCGTTGTCATCGATAATGATAAAAAGGGGCTATTTATTATTCCAAACGAAGTTGCTATTCGTAAGAAAATTCTCTCGACAAAAAACAGCAAAGGAAAAATGTCCATGCGATTTTATCCGCCTTGGTGCGCAAATTTAAATACAACGGCTCAATCAACACAAAAATGGCAATTGAAATTTTTTAGAGAAATTGAATTATAAGAATGACTTTGAAAAATTTCTAGTAGATTCATATCAAACACAAAGACTTGGTTCTTTTTCATAAGAACCAAGTCTTTGTGTTAGTTTCTCAGGAATAAAGTACATTATAGACAATTTTTGTCGAAAAAATTTTTTAGTTATAACATGTTATGAAATCATTTTTGGTTATTTTAGTTATTCTATTAAAAAGCTCTATAACTTCTTTCCGAAAAACTATAATTTTCTTGAAAAATATATAAGTCTATGCTATACTACTAGTAGACTTATTTATGGAGAAAATACATGAAACGTGAGATTTTATTAGAACGAATCGACAAACTAAAACAAATCATGCCCTGGTATGTTCTTGAATACTACCAATCTAAGCTGGCTGTACCCTACAGTTTTACAACCTTGTACGAATACCTCAAGGAATACGATCGATTTTTCAGCTGGGTTTTGGAGTCTGGTATATCAAACGCCGATAAAATGTCTGATATTCCTTTATCTGTCTTGGAAAATATGTCTAAGAAAGACGTGGAAGCTTTTATCCTTTATCTACGTGAACGTCCTTTGCTGAACGCCAATACAACCAAGCAAGGTGTTTCTCAGACGACAATCAACCGCACCTTGTCAGCCCTTTCTAGTCTTTACAAGTATTTGACCGAGGAGGTTGAAAACGACCAGGGCGAACCTTATTTCTATAGAAATGTAATGAAGAAAGTTTCAACCAAGAAAAAGAAAGAAACACTTGCTGCCAGAGCTGAAAACATCAAGCAAAAACTTTTTCTAGGTGATGAAACAGAAGGTTTTCTGACTTATATTGACCAGGAGTACCCACAACAGCTCTCAAATCGTGCTCTATCGTCATTCAATAAAAATAAGGAACGTGATTTGGCCATTATCGCCCTTCTACTAGCATCTGGTGTCCGCTTATCTGAAGCTGTTAATCTGGATCTAAGAGATCTCAATCTCAAGATGATGGTTATTGATGTCACTCGAAAAGGTGGCAAACGAGACTCTGTTAACGTTGCTGCCTTTGCTAAGCCTTACCTAGAGAATTATCTAGCCATTCGAAATCAACGTTATAAGACGGAAAAGACGGATACAGCACTCTTTTTAACACTCTATAGAGGTGTTCCCAATCGTATCGATGCTTCCAGCGTGGAAAAGATGGTTGCTAAGTATTCTGAGGACTTCAAAGTACGGGTAACTCCCCACAAACTGCGCCATACCCTAGCAACTAGGCTCTATGATGCAACTAAATCTCAAGTTTTAGTCAGCCACCAGCTAGGACACGCCAGTACGCAAGTCACTGACCTCTATACCCATATTGTCAACGATGAACAAAAGAATGCTCTAGATAGTTTATAAACTACATAAAATAAATTATGTAAAAACAGAAAGAGATTCAATAAACTATTAGTCTTATTTGCTCCTATCAAATACAATATCTGACATAGTAAACAGCTTTAAAGAATATGAAATAAAATTTATGTGGCCACTAGCTTGCCTTTCTTTGTAATATCCTGGGTATGCAAATCACTTATAATTGGTATTCATCTCAAAATAATAGGATTCCACAAAAATAAATTAAATTGAGCACCTATAAAAACACACTGCCTGCGATGGCCAATATTTTATCAGAAAATAAAATCCCTCTAAAAACAATCATGGACAGGGTTGGTCATTCTGATTCTGAGGTCACTACTTCCATCTACACCCATGTCACAAAGAACATGAAAGATGAAGCAATCAATGTACTGGACAAAGTAATGAAAAATATTTTTTAAAAAGTTATGCCCCTTTTATGCCCTCTGAACACAAAAATAGCCCTTCGGATAAAATCCGAAGGGCTAGAAACGTTGTTAAATCAACGGCCGAACTTTTGAATTTCAAGGTTCGGGATAAAATAGTTCATTGAACTATTTTATTTTTTAAGGTTGTAGAATGATTTCAATCCACGGTATTCTGCTACTTCACCAAGTTGGTCTTCGATGCGAAGCAATTGGTTGTATTTAGCGATACGGTCTGTACGTGAAAGTGAACCTGTCTTGATTTGTCCTGCGTTAGTTGCAACTGCGATGTCAGCGATTGTTGAATCTTCAGTTTCACCTGAACGGTGTGATACAACGGCAGTGTAACCAGCTTCTTTAGCCATTTCGATAGCTTCAAAAGTTTCAGTAAGAGTACCGATTTGGTTAACTTTGATAAGGATTGAGTTAGCAGCGCCTTCAGCAATACCTTTTTCAAGGTAAGCAGTGTTTGTTACGAAGAAGTCGTCACCAACCAATTGAACTTTACCACCAAGACGTTCAGTAAGAGCTTTCCATCCATCCCAGTCGTTTTCGTCCATACCATCTTCGATAGTGATGATTGGGTATTTGTTTACCAATTCTTCAAGGTAGTCGATTTGTTCTGCAGAAGTACGAACAGCAGCTCCTTCACCTTCGAATTTAGTGTAGTCGTAAACTTTACGTTCTTTATCGTAGAATTCTGATGATGCACAGTCAAATCCGATAAATACGTCTTTACCTGGAACATAACCAGCAGCTTCGATAGCAGCAAGGATAGTTTCTACTCCATCTTCAGTTCCTTCGAAACGAGGAGCGAAACCACCTTCGTCACCTACAGCTGTTTCAAGACCACGACCTTTAAGGATTTTCTTAAGTGCGTGGAAGATTTCAGCACCCCAACGAAGAGCTTCTTTGAATGTTGGTGCACCAGCAGGTACGATCATGAATTCTTGGAAAGCGATTGGAGCATCTGAGTGAGAACCACCGTTGATGATGTTCATCATTGGAGTTGGAAGAACTTTAGTGTTGAATCCACCAAGGTAGCTGTAAAGTGGGATTTCAAGATAGTCAGCAGCAGCGCGAGCTACAGCGATAGACACACCAAGAATTGCGTTAGCACCCAATTTACCTTTGTTAGGAGTACCGTCAAGTGCAATCATAGCACGGTCGATAGCTTGTTGATCACGTACATCGTAGCCGATGATTGCTTCAGCAATGATATTGTTTACGTTGTCAACAGCTTTTGTTGTACCAAGACCAAGGTAACGAGATTTGTCACCGTCGCGAAGTTCAACTGCTTCGTGTTCACCAGTAGAAGCTCCTGATGGAACCATACCACGTCCGAAAGCACCTGATTCAGTGTAAACTTCTACTTCAAGTGTTGGGTTACCGCGTGAGTCTAGGACTTCGCGAGCGTAAACATCAGTAATAATTGACATTTTTTACTCTCCTTATGAGTTAAATTTTTTACACCTCTATAATACCTTAAAAACCCTCCTTTTTCAAGAAAAAACGTTATCTTTGTGTAAATTTTCCTTAACTTTATTAAGCAACCGCTTTCTTTTATATGTTTTCTTTTTATTTTTATGATATACTATTTTTATGACAGATTTATCAAAACAATTACTTGAAAAAGCTCATGGTGGAACAAAATTAAATCCAGATGAGCAAAGACGCTATCTTGGTACTTTTGAGGAAAGAGTTCTTGGATATGCAGATATTGACACAGCAAATAGCCCTCAGCTAGAAAAAGGCTTTTTATCTATTTTAGAAAACTTTCAGGAAAAGGCTGAGCCACTATTTGTGAAGATTTCACCAACTATCGAATTTGACAAGCAAGTTTTCTACTTAAAAGAAGCTAAAGAAACTAATAGTCAAGCCACCATAGTATCTGAAGAGCATACTTCTTCTCCTTTCGGACTGATTATCCATAGCAATGCACCAGTACAAGTAGAAGAAAAGGACCTTCGACTTGCTTTTGCAAAACTTTGGGAAGTTAAAAAGGAAGAATCAGACAAAACATCTATCTGGAAGAAATGGTTTGGCTAAATCTTACGCATATTTAATAAGTGTCCAATATTAACAGCCGTATGCTCTAGATAAAGACTAGCATTTTTCAAACTATCTTCTAGAGGTTCACTTTTCTCCAAAATTGAAAAGGCGGCTTGGATATTTTCAAATGGTAGGGAAGGTAAATCTTCTGCAAGACTACCACAAATAGCAATAACAGGAACTCCGACAGGGGTTCTTTTTGCAACACCTATTGGCGCTTTACCTGCTAAACTTTGACGATCTAGCCTTCCTTCTCCAACAATAACCAAGTCAGCATCTAAAACTTTCTTATCAAAATTGATTAGGTCCAAGCAGGTATCTATTCCAGACACGATATTTGCCTGAGCAAAGGCACACAAACCGCCAGCAATGCCTCCACCAGCTCCTGCTCCTTTAATTTCCAATGTTGCAGGTGAGACTTTTTCATAAAAATCTTGTATCGCCTGATCTACGACTGCAAACATAGTAGGATCTAGGCCTTTTTGTTTGCCAAAAATGTAGGTCGCACCTTGAGGACCACATAAGGGATTCACGACATCTGCTAAAATACGAATGTGAACATCTTCAGGAATTTCATAGCGATTTTTTGTTGAAACAGAAGCTAAGTTCAATAAGGATTGACCAAAAGCAGGCAAGACATTTCCATCCCTATCATAAAATTGATAACCTAAACCAGCAGCGATCCCAATTCCTCCGTCATTACTGGCCGTGCCACCAACGCCAATATAGATTTCTTTAATCCCTTGATCGATGAGGTGGCGAATCAACTCTCCAATACCACAAGTTTGGATTTGCAGTGGATTTCGTTTCTCTAGAGGAATCTTTCCAAGGCCAACCAAGTCGGCAACTTCAAAGAGTGCTAGCTCTCCTTTTTGAAAATAGCGCATGGCTTCTTTTTGACCAAAAGGTCCTGTCACTTGGAACCATTGTTCTTCAAGGTCGAGAGAATGTCGAATGGCATCTACTGTCCCTTCTCCCCCATCACCAAGAGGGCAGAGGAGACATTCTACATCTGCTATCGATTGTTGGAAGCCTCTTTTTATTGCTTCAGCTACCTGTTGAGCTGTCAAGCTTTCCTTAAACGAATCTGGTGCAATTACAATCTTCATATTTTCCCTCATTCTAAAAAGTCAATCAAAGGAAGTACTTCTAAAAAATCCCTCTTGTCAACATGATATTGTATTTCTTTTTTGAGTACCTCTTTGGCACAAAAAGCAATTCCCAGTCCTGCTGACTTCAACATTAATAAGTCATTAGCCCCATCACCGATTGCAACCGTTCTATCTCTAGGAAGTTGCAGTTCCTTTCTCCATTGTTCCAGAATCTCTTTTTTAACCTCGGGACTAATAATTTGTCCAACTAATTTTCCTGTTAGATGACCGTCTTTAACTTCAAGTTGGTTGGCAGAGAAATGGGCAATGCCAAGTGATTTTGCTAATCTGTCAACTATTAGTGTAAATCCACCTGACACCAGACCAACTTGGATGCCATTCTTTTGGAGAATGGAAATGAATTCCTGGGCATTTGGCGATAGATGAATAGAATTGAAGACTTTCTCAAAGGCCGAAATAGGAAGACCTTTTAACAAAGCTACTCTCTCTCGTAAACTCGTTTCAAAATTCAACTCTCCTCGCATTGCCTGACTTGTAAGCTGCGCAATTTCCTCCTCACGACCTACCTCTCTTCCCAACAAATCAATTACTTCTTCTAGGATTAAGGTTCCATCCACATCCATGACACACAAGCCTTTTACTTGAGACATAAGTTCTCCTCTCTAAATAGCCTAAAAATCGTATGAAGTCATCATACGATTTTATCTATTAATTAACTAAACTATGGTACAAATCAAGGTATGACCTGCAGGCTGTATCCCATGAGAAATCACACTCCATAGCTTGTTTTTGTAGGTTTCTCCAAATGTCTGGATGATTTCTATACAAGTCCAAAGCTGTTTGGAAAGTCCAATTTAACCAATAAGGAGATAGATTGTCAAAGCTAAAACCAGTACCGCTTCCTTCGATTGGATTGAAAGCGCGAACGGTATCTCGCAAGCCACCAACTTCATGGACCAATGGCAAGGTTCCATAACGCATCGCCATCATTTGAGACAAGCCACATGGTTCAAAACGACTTGGCATGAGGAAGAGATCACAAGCAGCGTAGATTTCTTGAGCAAGTTTGACATCAAAAGTGATATTTGCTGATAGCTTGTCTGGGTAAATCTGAGCAAACCATGAGAAAGCTCCTTCAAATGCTGGATCGCCAGTTCCCAAAAGAACAATCTGAACATCATTTTGCAAGATATGGTGAAGACTTTCAACCACCACATCAAAACCTTTTTGACGTGTCAAACGAGAAACAATTCCCACCAGTGGAACGTCGGCTCTAACTGGCAAGCCAACTCTTTCTTGCAATTTTGCCTTGTTTTGGGCCTTCCCAGACAAATCTTCCTGATTAAAATGATAATCTAATAGGGCATCCGTCTGAGGATTATAAAGATCAGCATCAATCCCGTTCACGATACCAGATACTTTACCAGACTCCATTCGAAGAATTTGATCCAAGTTACATCCGAACTGACTGGTCATAATTTCATGAGCATAGCTAGGCGAGACAGTTGAAACACGATCCGCATAGAGAATACCTGCCTTCATCCAGTTTAAACAGTTATTCCAGCGAAGGGTCCCATCAGCATAACGTTCAAAGCCGACTCCAAACAAATCCCATAACATTCCTTCTGAAAATTGTCCTTGGAATTCCAAATTATGAATGGTTAAAACAGTTTTTATTCCTTGATAGGCTTGAATCCAACGGTATTTTTCCTTCAACAAGAAAGGAATCATAGCTGTATGGTAGTCATGAACATGGAGAAGATCAGGAATAAAGTCAATCCTTTCCATAGCCTCAATGGCAGCAAGTTGGAAAAAGGCAAAGCGCTCTCCGTCGTCAAAATCACCGTAAACATGACCACGGAAGAAATAATATTGGTTGTCAATAAAGTAGAAGGTCACACCATTTAGTACTGTTTTCTTAATCCCACAGTACTGTCTGCGCCAACCAACACCCACCTCAAAATGAAGCACATCTTCAATCTGATTTCCAAATTTAGCCTCTACCATGTCATAGTAGGGTAAAATTACTGCAACTTCATGCCCAGCTTTTACCAGTGATTTTGGAAGAGCGCCAATAACGTCTCCCAAACCACCTGTTTTTGAAAAGGGTGCACCCTCTGCTGCTACAAATAAAATTTTCATGAATGAATATCCTCTGTTACTTTGCTACCTTTCTTAACGACAACTGGATGTTCTGCAGTTCCTCGAATCACAACACCAGGCTCAACTTCAACACCCTTGTCCAAGATAGCATATTCTACCTGAGCTCCTTCTCCAATGACAACACGAGGGAAGAGCAGGCTATCTTTAACCAGGCTATCCTTATGGACATGAATATTACGTGATAGAACAGAATTAGCCACTTGACCTTCAATGATACTACCAGAAGCAAACTGAGAAGTACTTACCTTAGATGTATTGGCATAGTAAGTTGGCTCTTCGTTTTTGACCTTTGTATAAATCTTTTGGTTTGGTGAGAAGAGAGAGTAGAATTTTTGTGATTCAAGCATATCTTTATTAGCTTGGTAATAAGACTCTACAGAATGAATATTTGCCAGATAACCTGTGTACTCGTAGGCAAAAGCTCCTTCTTTGGCAGCCAAATCCCGTAAAACATAGCGCAACTTCTCTGGATGTTCTTTCTTAGCTTCTTCTTCCAAGCGTTCAATCAACCAAGGTGTATCAACGACAAAGATATCTGTAGACATGTTATAGATTTGATCTGGTAACTTGCTATCAAAGAGTTTATGAGAACGAACATGGTCTGTTTCATCCACTTCCAAGATTGCGTTTACTTCTGAAATGTCTTTCTTAGCTAGTTTTTTATAAACTACAGTGATAGGCCCTTTTGTTGTACTATGTAGATGGAAAACTTGGTTCAAATCAATATTAATCAAAACATCACAGTTAAGTGAAACTGTTTGGTTTGAGCCAGAACGTTTCAAATAAGTAAGAAGCTGTTGGTAGTATTCTTTTCCAACTGTACTACTTTCCACACGGGTATTGTAAATACCTAGATAATAGTGGCTAAGAAGGGTTGATAAGCCCCACTCACGTCCTGAACGGATATGGTCAAAGACGGAACTGATATTGTCTTGTTGGAAAATACCAAAGATACTACGGACACCTGCATTAGCAAGACTTGAAAGTGGGAAGTCAATCAAGCGATATTTACCTCCAAAAGGCAAACTAGCTACTGGACGGTGATCCGTCAGTGTTGACATATCATGAAAACCAACTGTATTTCCCAAAATGGCAGAATATTTATCAATCTTCATCTGTTGCTACCCCCACTACTTCATTATATCCTACAACTTGTACTTCTTCTGTTCCATCAATTTCGACACCATCAGAAATAACTGCACCTTCACCAATAATGGCACGTTTGATTTTAGCTCCCTGACCAACAATTGCACCACTCATGATAACTGAATCTACTACTTCTGCCCCTTCGCGAACTTGCGCACCTGTTGAAAGGATAGAATGTTTAACAGTTCCGTCTACAAAACAGCCATCAACAACCAAGGAATCTTCCACATGAGCATTTGCCCCAAGGAAGTTTGGTGGTGAAATTAAGTTTCTTGAGTAAATCTTCCATTGACGGTTACGGCTGTCCAAGGCATTCTCTGGAGAAATGTACTCCATGTTCGCTTCCCAAAGCGACTCAATCGTACCGACGTCTTTCCAGTAACCATTAAATTCATAGGCATAGACACTTTCACCTGACTCAAGGTAATTTGGAATGACATTCTTACCAAAGTCTGACATATCGACATTGCTCTTTTCAGCAGCAACGAGCATATTGCGCAGACGTTGCCAATCAAAAATGTAAATTCCCATAGAAGCTTTTGTAGATTTAGGTTGGGCTGGTTTTTCTTCAAATTCAACGATACGATTGTTAGCATCGGTATTCATGATACCAAAACGACTAGCTTCTTTCAGGGGAACATCAAGAACTGCTACTGTCAAACTGGCATTATTATCCTTGTGAGACTGGAGCATATCATCATAGTCCATTTTATAGATGTGGTCCCCAGACAGAATCAAGACATACTCAGGGTTGACACTGTCGATATAATCGATATTTTGGTAAATAGCGTGGCTAGTCCCTTCGAACCAACGATTTCCTTCACTTGCAGAATAAGGTTGAAGAATAGAGACACCAGAATTAATACCGTCTAACCCCCAACTTGAACCGTTTCCAATATGATTGTTAAGAGCAAGTGGTTGATACTGTGTAATGACTCCAACATTGTTGATGCCTGAGTTGGCACAGTTTGAAAGAGCAAAGTCAATGATACGGTAGCGTCCGCCAAATTGTACAGCTGGTTTCGCAAGGTTTTGAGTGAGTTTTCCGAGACGAGTTCCTTGCCCACCGGCAAGAATCAAAGCTAACATTTCATTCTTCATTTTCTACTCCTTTTGGGTTTTTACTTGTGACGATTTTAGTAGGTTTCAAGCGGCGCTTGATTTTCCATACACTTGCTCCCATAGCTGGTAGGGTAAAGGTAAGGGTCTGCTCATAATCTTTCCATAGTCCTTCTTGCGTTTGAACAGTTTGATTATGCTCTTTCCAGACACCTCCCCACTCTTCTAACTCAGTATTCCAGACTTCTTCATAAATCCCTGCGACAGGAAGTCCAATTGTGAAATCTTTTCGTTCAACTGGTGCCATATTAAAGACACAGACTAGCATGTCATCCTTTTTCCCCTTACGGATGAAGGAAAGGACACTCTGATCTCTATTATCCGCATCAATGATTTCAATACCATCATAGCTAGTATCGATTTCCCACAGACAGCGATGGTCTTTGTAAAACTGATTTAGCTGAGAAGTGAAATACTTCATCTTAGCATTCATTGGGTCTTCTAGATTAGACCATTCTAGCTGTTCTTCAGATTTCCATTCCAGGAATTGACCGTATTCACTACCCATGAAGAGCAATTTCTTACCAGGGTGACAAATTTGGTAAGTGTAGAGATTGCGCAAACCTGCGAATTGATTATAACGATCTCCCCACATCTTGTGCATCATACTCTTCTTGCCATGAACCACTTCATCGTGCGAGAATGGTAAGAGATAATTCTCCTTGAAGACATACATAAAGCTGAAAGTTACCAGGTTAAAGTCGTATTTACGATAGATCGGATCTTCTTCGTAGAATCGGAGGATATCATTCATCCAACCCATATTCCACTTATAATCAAATCCTAGACCATCTGAATCCTTGGTGTCAGTAATCTGAGTAGCTGATGAACTTTCCTCAGCTATCATCATAACGTCTGGATGAGCTTGTTTAATCACATCATTCAAGCGTTGAAGGAAATAATAGCCCTCGTAGTTGAGATTTCCACCATCTTTATTAGGCGTCCATGGTGCATCATCATAATCAAGATAGAGCATGTTGCTAACCGCATCCACTCGAATACCGTCCAAATGGTAAAAGTCAGTCCAAAACTTGATACTGGAAATCAAGAAGGACTGGACTTCATTTTTTCCAAGGTCAAAATTGAGAGCACCCCAACCGTAGTTATGAGCCTTATTATGGTCTTGGTATTCAAAAGTCGGTGTCCCGTCATAATAAGCTAAGGCATCATCATTAATGGTGAAGTGACCAGGCACCCAGTCCACAATAACTCCGACATTATTTAAGTGACATTCCTCAACAAAATCTTGAAACTCTTCAGGGCGACCATAGGCATGCTCTAGAGCAAAGTAACCCATAAGCTGATAACCCCAACTCAAACCTAGTGGGTGAGACATCAAAGGCATAAACTCAATGTGAGTATAGTTCATCTCAACCAAGTAAGGAATGAGTTCATCTTTCAATTGAGCAAAACTATAAGGGCTACCATCAGGATTTCTCCTCCAAGAACCAGCATGAACCTCGTAAATATTGACAGGACGCTCTTCAAAACTCAAGCGTTTTCTACGGGCTAGCCAAAGGCCATCCTTCCATTTCTTTTCTGGAATATCTGTTAAAATAGCACCAGTCCCAGGTCGTGCCTCATACCGTACAGCCAAAGGGTCAATCTTCATCAGCTGATGACCATTTGCACGTGTGATATGATACTTATAAATTTGGCCTTCTTGAGCAAGACTGGTAAAGACTTCCCAAACTCCAAATTCATTCCGTTCCATCGGAATTTGATTTTCAACCCAATTGGTGAAATCCCCTACCAAGTGAACAGCCTGAGCATTAGGTGCCCACACACGAAAAGTATAGCCATACTCTCCATTTTTTTCTTCCCTATGTGCTCCCAGATAATGCTGGAGGTGAAAATTTTCACCTGTCATAAAGGTTTCTAAAGCTTGTTTCTTATCCATACACCCTCCTATTTCTGTAAGCGTTTTCTATAGATTTATTATACTACCTTTTTAGAGAAGATTCAAGTAAATTACGGAATTTGCTAAAAATTCTTTTGAAAGCCTTCAACAAATTCACTGATATATTCACTTGTAAATCAAGAAAATTTTCAGAAACGCTTTGAAAACGAATTGTTTTTTATAATACTATCATAAAGTTCGTTATTTAGCTAACAAAAATATAATTTTAAGTAAAAAAATAAATCAGGAAATGAATTTCCTGATTTTATTGTTTTTAAAAGATAAAATACTGCAAATGAATTTAAATTGTAAATCTATTCTACAAAACTTTAAAGACGCTGGCACTGACGCCACCAACCATGTCTTTATCACTTAAATGGCTATTGGTCACTAACAGTTCTAGATTTCCAGCATTTTCAAACTGGAAGTCTTGCCCTTTAGTATTAAATACAACCAGTAAATGCTCTTCCCCTTGAATCTCATAGACAATCAAACCACTATGTTCGTTTGCTGAATGAACAAAGACATGATGGTAAATCTCATCATAAGTTGGGTAAGAAAAGGCACTGGTTTCTGTCTTCAATCGAATCATCTGACGGATAAACGCAATACTATCTTGACGCTCATTGATCAAATCCCAGTTGACTTGGTTCACACTGTCAGGAGCGTTATAGCTATTCATAGCACGTTCTCTATCATCATGGGTCAGCTCACCATTTTCACCAGTCGCAACCAGTTTGGTACGACCAAATTCTTGACCGATTTCCATAAAGGCCATCCCCTGCATGAGTAGGTTCATAGCTGTGGCAGTTTCGACCTTGCGCATGATTTGCTCTGAATTTTGGTCTGGATGAAGGGTTGCCAACAAATCGTGAAGATTGTAATTGTCATGGGCTTCTACATAGTTAAGCACTTGATTTGGATGTGTATAGGTTCCTAATTCACGACTACCAAGGATTGCTTTAGCAAGAATTGGCTCTGTCGCAGCACCACTGACAAAACCTGACTTAATAGTACCGTAAACTTCTCCACCTTTGACAGCATCACGCTGATCGTCATTAAAGAAACCAATATTTGGCATTTCGTAGGCGTTGTCTTTCTTAGCCTTATCATAAGGGGCAAGACCTGTTCCCATATCCCATCCTTCTCCATAAAGGATAATGTTAGGGTCAATTTCATCCAAACTCTGACGAATCATCTGCATGGTCTTGACATCATGAATCCCCATTAAGTCAAAACGGAAGCCGTCAATATTGTATTCCTGCACCCAGTATAGAAGGGAATCAATCATATACTTGCGGAACATTTCGTGTTCACTGGCTGTTTCATTTCCAACGCCTGTTCCATTCTGGAAGGTACCGTCTGGATTCATACGATAATAGTAATCAGGGACAGTTGTTTGGAAAGGTGCATCAACAACTGAGAAGGTATGGTTATAGACCACATCCATAATGACACCAATTCCCGCATCGTGGTAAGCTTGAACCATGGTCTTCAAATCACGAATGACCTGAGCTGGGTCATCTGGATTAGTTGAAAAACTAG
Source organism: Streptococcus mitis (assembly GCA_032480835.1). GTDB lineage: Bacteria > Bacillota > Bacilli > Lactobacillales > Streptococcaceae > Streptococcus > Streptococcus mitis_DK. The sequence continues at coordinate 55,900 of JAWETZ010000003.1, read as the reverse complement.
TTTCTGGCGCGTTATAGTTTTGTGGGTCATAACCCCAGTTGTAGGTTACATTCCCATCCTCATCATATTCTTTATGACGGTCTGCAATTGGTTGCAACTGAACATAATTGTAGCCGATCTTCTTGATGTAATCAAAAGCAGTTGACTGGCCATACTGGTTAACCGTTCCAGTCTGAGCAGCACCCAAGAAAGTTCCGCGAAGATGTTCATCCGCACCTGAGGTCGGTGATTTGGTCAAATCACGAATGTGCATTTCACAAATAACTGCCTTACATGGATTTTTCAAACGCCAAGTAGCCTCTGAACCGTGCTTGACCTCGAAGTTTGCAACTTGCTTTTCTTCATGGCTCAGGATAGCTGAACGTTTGCCATCAGGACTGGTCGCGATGGTGTAAGGATCGCGTGTCAGTGTTTGGTGGTGAGGAAATTGGACTTGATACTGATAAGCCTTACCAGTCAAATCTTCCTCAACATCCAAACTCCAGACACCGATTGTATTGTCCTTATGATTATAAGAGTAGCTATTTCCTCTCTCCATATCAAAAGTTTTCCAAACTGGTGCATCATTAGCAGCTGATTCATAAACAACTACCTGCACTTCTGTCGCTGTCGGAGCCCAGAGGACGAAATGTGCCTGATTATCCTCTACACGGCACCCCAATTCCCCTTGGTAGCCCCAATGGTGGTCGAAACTAGCACTATTGATAGCCTTGTCAAAGGCAAAAGGATTTTGATTTTTATAGAAAGGACTGGCAATAGCAGGATTTTCAGAATAATAAATTCTATCATCCCCTTCCAAAATCCAGACCTCTGTTAAGAGAGGATAGTGATTAAAACGGATAGCATACTCTTTACTGGTTTGGCCAGTATGAACCACAAAATTCAAGCTTTCTAAGGGATGAGCACTTGGGTGTTCGAAACTAAATAAAGCACCAAAATAATCTTCTTTGTAGGTTAGCAAATCAATTCGCTGGTCCTGACTTTTTACAAAAGAGCAAGTGTCATATTCTCCATTCTTGCGATGGTAATGAATGCGCATAGGGTAGTTATACATTTTTATTTTTCCTTTTTTTATTTGTTTCTGTTTTACTAATAAATTTTTGACTAATTTTGTCCCGATTAACAAACTAGTTATACTGTCTAAACTCTGGTTTTAAACTATCATTACAGACTTTCTAGCCAAGCTTCATCTCGAACCTCGATACCAAGTTCCTGTGCTTTTTGAAGTTTACTTCCAGCATCTGCACCAGCAACGACAAGGTCGGTCTTTTTAGAAACACTGCCTGTTACCTTGGCACCCAGACTTTCGAGTTTGCTTTTAGCTTCTGAGCGCTTGAGACGTTCCAATTTTCCTGTCAATACAACGGTCAAACCTGACAAGGCTGCATCCGCAACTACTGTCTGTCCTTTATAGTCCAGATTAACCCCGGCTTCTTTCAATTCTCTGAGGAGAATCTCAGAGCCCTCTGTCGCAAAATAAGTCTGAAGACTCTTGGCAATCACACCACCCAAACTTTCAATACTAGCCACTTCCTCTGGATCTGCCTGAGCCAGATTTTCAATTGAGTGGAAATGTTGAAGTAAGAGCTGACTGGCTTTGCTGCCGACATGGCGAATTCCAAAACCAAACAAGAGTTTCTCGGCAGAATTTTCCTTAGATGCTTGGATGGCCTGATACAGTTTAGCAGCAGACTTTTCCTTGACTCCCTCTAAAAGGAGGAAATCTTCTTCTTTCAAACGGTAAATATCTGCTACATCCTTGACTAAATTAGCAGCAAAGAGTTTCTCAACAATAGATGGCCCAAGGCCTGTTATATTCATGGCATCTCGAGAAGCAAAGTGAATCAAACCTTCCATAATTTGGGCAGGACAACGCGGATTGATACAACGGAGAGCCACTTCATCTTCAAAATGCAACAAGTCAGAATCACAACTTGGGCAGTTTTTAGGGATGTCTAATCTCTCTTCAGAAACCCGTTTGGACTCTACCACACGTAAAACAGCAGGGATAATATCTCCAGCCTTATAAACGATAACCGTGTCGTCTTTGCGGATATCTTTTTCAGCAATATAGTCCACATTGTGCAGGGTCGCACGGCTAACAGTTGTTCCAGCTAGCTGAACAGGGGTCAGATTAGCAGTTGGAGTCACAACACCCGTACGGCCAACTGTCCAATCAACTGAGAGTAGTTGGGCTTCTTTTTCTTCTGCAGGAAACTTGTAGGCTACTGCCCACTTTGGAGCCTTAACGGTAAAACCGAGTTCTTCTTGACCTGCTAGGTCATTGACCTTGATCACTACTCCATCGATATCATAAGGCAGATTGTCCCGTTCCTCTCCTACTTCTTGGATAAAATTCCAGATTTCATCTATGTTTTCAGCGAGAATTCGCTTAGGATTGACCACAAAACCTAGTTGTTCTAGGTGCATTAAGACCTTTTCTTGGCTGTCACGAGTTGACGGACTAGCTTCTTGATAGAGGAAAGTGGCAAGATTACGCTTGGCAACTACTGCTGTATCCAGCTGACGCAGAGTTCCTGCTGCCGCATTACGAGGATTGGCAAATTCAGGTTCTCCATTTTCTTGGCGAGTTTGGTTAACCTGATCAAAAGAAGCGCGTGGCATGTAACATTCCCCACGAACTGTGATATCTAGTTCTTCTGGCAAGGTCAAAGGAATATCCTTGACACGCTTAAGGTTTTCTGTGATATTTTCACCAATAGAACCATCTCCACGCGTTGCCCCAGCAACCAAAATTCCCTTTTCATACGTCAGCGAGATAGATAAACCATCGATTTTCAGCTCACAAATATAGGTAGGATGAGGCACTTCCTTACGAACACGCGCATCAAAAGCTTCAAGCTCCTCACGTGAAAAAGCATCCTGCAAACTATAAAGAGGATACTGATGACTGTATTTTTCAAAACCATCTAAAACCTTGCCACCAACACGATGGGTCGGACTGTCTGCTAATACTTGATCTGGATAGGCAGTCTCCAACTCAACCAACTCACGGTAAAGGCGGTCATACTCACTGTCCGAAACCGACGGATTGTCGCTGGTATAGTACTCAGTCGCATAGCGATTAAGCATTGCGACTAACTCATTCATTCTTTTATTCATAAAACCATTTTACCATAAACTAAGCCCTCCTCACAAACGAGAAGGGCGGAAAAAAACACTTAGATTGGAATTATTTTTAAAACTCAAACAGACTTATATCTCTTTTTTAAAATGAGTTCGTACATAGCCTAGAGCTAAGAAGGATAAGATGACAACTCCTAGTCCTATAATCAAGAAAGAATAAAGATGAACACTTGAAAGCCAGGTCATTAAACCTGTTGCAATTGGCATAAAAAGTATAGCTAAGGTATAAATCGAACTAAGGACTCTGCCCAGATATTCACCTTCAACCTTGGTTTGTACTTGAGTAAAAAAGTGAATATTAAACATCGTCATAAATAGTTCACAAATGAAATTCCCTGAAAAGGCAAGGTAGGATGGGAGGTTGAATCCCATTATCATCACTCCAAGTCCAGTCAGAGCCAATAACAACAAAAGCTTTTCCATACTAGCTTTAATCTTACTAGCTAACAAGGCCCCAACAATAGATCCAATAGCTCCCATTATCAAAATAGTGGCATAGGCACCTTGAACTCCATAGAGCTGATTTGAAAAGGGAAGGAGATAATTAAAGGCTGCGAAGAAAAAATTGACACTTGAAGCCATGACTAACAAAAAGAAGATTTCTTTTTGCTTCACAATATAGTGAACTCCCTCCTTGATATCAGAAAAAATAACTTTGAATGTAAGTTTCTTCTCCCCCAAAGCCTTCTCTTCTTTCTTTGGAAGCAAGGCTACCAAGCCAAAAGCTAGAAAAAAACTAAGAGCATCTAATACCAAGGTAATGCGAAGACTTGCAAATTGTAAAACCAGAAAAGAAAGTACAGGAGAACTCACACTGACAACCTGCAAGACCAACTCCAAACGAGAATTATAGAGGACCAGTTCATCCTTCTCTACCAATTCTGTGATAATGGCCTTATTTGCAGGTCTAGAAAAGGCAAAAGCAATAGCCTGCACAATATTGGCAAAAATCAAAGCCCCAATCATCCAACTGTCATTTCTTATAAAAGAAATAGCCAGACAAAGAATCCCACAAACAAGGTCTGTCATCATTAAAATCTTACGACGAGAAAATCGGTCTGAAACAACTCCACCAAAGGGATTGATCAGAATGGATGTGACGAGCTCAGAAATCTGATACATTCCTAAAACAGTCTGTCCGATAGTCCCCATGGAAGCCAACCAGACACTATTTCCATAATCATAGAGCATATTTCCTATCTTGTTAACAGCTCCACGACTAATTAACTGTACTGCATAGCGATTCATATAAAAACTCCTCTCAAATTTTGAAACTATTGTATCAAAACCGAAAGGAGCTTTTTCATTTTTCCCTTATTTGGGAAAATTAATCTTTGACAAATTTTTCGTAGTGTTCCTGATAGTAGGCTACTTGCTCTGGAAGACCTAGTAGGTCAAAAATACGCATGGCCTCTTTCATCTGCTTACAGCCTTCTTTACACTTTCCTTTTTGGTACAAGGAAAAGCCTTTTAGATAATGGAAAATATTACGCTCATACAGCTTGATCCCTTTACCAATAATCTTCTCTGTATAAGTCTCAAAATAGCTTGCATTGTCAAAAGAAAGATACTCTAAACAATGCTGGTAACAATTGAGAGCCAAAATCAACACCAATCTCTTATGGCGACCAATCTCTTGGTAAAATTCTTCCCTCTCCATAACTTCTCTACCAATCCGAGTGACATAGTCTACATCGTAGAAACTATAGAGATTCCCGAAAAGAATCAATTCATACATGGTCCATTCTTCTGTTTTGAAGAGGTAATCTGCTACCTTATCCAAATCATCCTGCTTCATATCATAAGTCGAATCTCTTTGACAAATCAGACCTTGTAGCAAAATCCAGTTCAGCTCAAAATAAAGGGGAGTCGTCGAACTCTTAGCCTTTTCAAGTTGTTCTATTTGAAGCTTTTGAAAACCTGCAATATCATTTGAATAGTAAAGAGGCACAATTTGTCCCATCATGGCAACATGTTCATGATTATGAAAATTCCTTGCCTTATCCATGAAATTTTCGATTGTGACATGAATGTTATCCAAAAGCTCAAAGAAACGTGAGACTGCTAGGTCAGACTCCCCAAGCTCAAAGCGAGATAACTGAGAAGTTGAACAGGACTCGCCTGCGGCCTCCTTTAAGGAATAATTACCACTTGTCCGAAATTCACGAAATACTTTTCCAAGATGTTCCATCTTTACACCTGCTCTGACAATTCTTCCCACTCAAGCATGGCTTCTTCCTGACGGTGGCTGATTTTGTCCAGTTCAGCCTGCAATTCCATCAGTTTTTCGGCATCGTTTGTCTCCAACATTTGTTCAGAAATGACTTGGCTTTGACTTTCTAACTCTTCGATTTCAGCTTCTAGACTTTCAATTTGTCGCATGAGCTTACGAACTTCTTTTTGACTTTCTTTCTGTGCCTGATAATCATTGACTGGACTTGCTTCTTTTGCTTGATTGCTGGTTGAATCTTCCTCTATCTGACTGACTTCCATTTCAGCCTTTTTATCGACATAATAGTCGTAATCTCCAAGATAGAGAATCGAACCATTTTCAGATAATTCTAAAACATGAGTTGCCACACGATTGATAAAGTAACGGTCGTGGCTGACAAAGAGCAAGGTCCCATCAAAATCAATCAAGGCATTTTCCAACACTTCCTTGCTATCAATATCCAGATGGTTGGTCGGCTCGTCCAGAATCAAGAAGTTGTTGTTTTCCATAGACAATTTAGCCAAAAGCAAACGAGCTTTCTCTCCTCCAGACAGCATACCAACTGATTTTTTAACATCATCTCCTGAAAAAAGAAAGGCACCTAGACGGTTACGGATTTCAACTTCTGGTGTCAGTTTAAAATCATTCCAGAGTTCATCCAGCACCGTATTACTTGCTGTCAACTTACTTTGGGTTTGGTCATAGTAACCAACCTCCACATTGGCGCCAAATCGCTTTTCACCCTTGATAAAAGGAATCTGGTCCACGATTGATTTAATAAAAGTTGACTTGCCGATACCATTGGGACCAACGATAGCAACAGCATTCATCTTACGAAGGTCTAGGTTAATCGGTTGTGATAGGACTTCCCCATCATAGCCAATAGCTGCATTTTCAACAGTCAAAACAACATTGCCCGACGTTTTTTCAGACTGGAAGGTCATATTGGCTGATTTCTTGCCAGCTTCTGGCTTGTCCAAACGCTCCATTTTTTCTAGTTGTTTACGACGAGATTGGGCACGTTTAGTCGTTGAAGCTCGGACTAGATTGCGGTTGACAAAATCTTCCAGAGCGGCAATTTCCTTTTGTTGCTTTTCATAGTTTTTTGCTTCAGTAGCTAGCTTTTGCTCCTTCAGCTCGACAAAGCGAGAGTAATTACCCACATAACGATCCAAAGAATGCTTGGTCAAATCTAGCGTAATTGTCGCAACCTTATCCAAGAAATAACGGTCGTGGCTGACAATAATAAGGGCACCACTATAATTTACCAAGTAATTCTCTAGCCAGGCGATGGTTTCAATATCCAAGTGGTTGGTTGGCTCGTCCAAAACCAAGAGATTTGGTTTTTCAAGAAGCATTTTGGCTAGAGCCAAGCGAGTGTTTTGGCCGCCAGAAAGCTCAGCAATTTTCATCTGCCACATAGATTCGTCAAACTTGAATCCATTTAAAATCGCTCGTATATCAGCTTCATAGGTAAAGCCACCTGCTTGGCGAAAATTCTCAGATAAGCGATCGTAATCTGACATCAGTTTATCCAAATCCTCACCAGACTTTTCACCCATCTCCAACTCCATCTGACGAAGTTGTTGCTCTGTCCGACGTAGATCATCAAAAACATGAAGCATCTCATCGTAGATGATATTTTCAGACTCAAAACGGCTATCTTGGGCTAGGTAAGACAGAGAAATATCTTTTTTCTTATTGATTTCTCCACTAGTTGGCTCCTCTTCTCCAACCAAAATCTTCAAAAGAGTAGACTTACCTGCTCCATTTTTCCCAACAAGAGCAATCCTGTCTCGTTCATCAACTTGCAGGTTGATATTATCAAAAAGAACCTCTCCTGCAAAGGAACGTTCAATTTTATTAGCTTGTAAAATAATCATACAAACAGTATAGCATGTTTCCCTAAGGCATTCAAGACTTGATAAACAGGCATATGTTACTACTTTTATGTAAGTTATGCTACCGTTTTACTAAAATTTCAAAAAATGCTATAATGTAAACGATTAAAACAATTTACAAAAGGAGAATTTCAATGTCTTACCAAGAAAATTACCAGAAATGGGTTGATTTTGCGGAGCTTCCTGACTATCTTCGTCAAGATTTGGAAAATATGGATGAAAAAACGAAGGAAGATGCCTTCTATACAAACCTTGAATTTGGTACTGCAGGTATGCGTGGCTTGATTGGTGCAGGTACAAACCGCATCAACATCTACGTTGTTCGCCAAGCTACTGAAGGATTGGCTCGTTTGATCGAGTCAAAAGGTGGAAACGAAAAAGAGCGTGGTGTAGCAATCGCCTACGATAGCCGTCACTTCTCACCTGAGTTTGCCTTTGAATCTGCGGCAGTTCTTGCTAAACACGGTATCAAATCTTATGTATTTGAAAGCCTTCGTCCAACTCCAGAACTCTCATTTGCAGTTCGTCACCTCAACTGTTTCGCGGGTATCATGGTCACAGCCAGCCACAACCCTGCTCCATTTAACGGTTACAAGGTTTACGGTGAAGACGGTGGACAAATGCCTCCACACGACGCGGACGCTTTGACTACTTATATCCGTGCAATCGAAAATCCTTTTGCAGTTGAAGTTGCTGATGTGGAAGCTGAAAAAGCTTCTGGCTTAATTGAAGTTATCGGCGAAGCTGTTGACGTAGAATACCTCAAAGAAGTCAAAGATGTGAATATCAACCCAGCCTTGATTGAAGAATTTGGTAAAGACATGAAAATTGTCTACACACCACTTCATGGCACTGGTGAAATGTTGGCTCGTCGTGCTCTTGCCCAAGCAGGATTTGACTCTGTTCAAGTCGTTGAAGCGCAAGCAACTGCTGACCCTGACTTCTCAACTGTAAAATCTCCAAACCCAGAAAGCCAAGCAGCCTTTGCCCTTGCTGAAGAACTTGGTCGTCAAGTTGGTGCAGATGTTCTTGTGGCAACTGACCCTGATGCTGACCGTGTTGGTGTTGAAGTTCTTCAAAAAGATGGTAGCTACCTCAACCTTTCAGGTAACCAAATCGGTGCTATCATGGCTAAATACATCTTGGAAGCCCACAAAAACGCTGGAACTCTTCCTGAAAACGCAGCCCTCTGCAAATCTATCGTATCAACTGACTTGGTAACGAAGATTGCTGAAAGCTACGGCGCAACCATGTTCAACGTTTTGACTGGTTTCAAATTCATCGCTGAAAAAATTCAAGAATTCGAAGAAAAACACAACCACACTTACATGATGGGATTTGAAGAAAGCTTCGGTTACTTGATTAAACCATTCGTACGTGATAAAGATGCTATCCAAGCTGTTCTTGTCGTTGCTGAACTTGCTGCCTACTACCGTTCACGTGGTTTGACACTTGCTGACGGTATCGAAGAAATTTACAAAGAGTATGGCTACTACGCAGAAAAGACTATCTCTGTTACTCTTTCTGGCGTCGATGGTGCTGAACAAATCAAAGCGATCATGGCTAAATTCCGTAACAATGCTCCGAAAGAATGGAACACAACAGCTATCACTGTCGTAGAAGACTTCAAGGCTCAAACTGCTACTGCTGCTGACGGTACTGTTACAAACTTGACAACTCCTCCAAGTGACGTGTTGAAATATACACTTGCTGACGGTTCATGGATTGCCGTTCGCCCTTCAGGGACAGAACCAAAAATCAAGTTCTACATTGCAGTTGTAGGTGAAACAAACGAAGAATCACAAGCTAAAATTGCGAACATCGAAGCAGAAATCAATGCTTTTGTAAAATAAAGTCCTATAAAAGATGAGACCAACCAATCTCATCTTTTTTCGTATCAAATCTAAGCAATTTTAGAAACTTTATGGCATACTAGACATATCAATGAAAGCGAGGTAATCTCATGGAACAATTTTTAGATAATATCAAAGACCTTGAAGTCACTACAGTAGCGCGTGCGCAAGAAGCTCTTGATAAAAAAGAAACTGCAACCTTCTTTATCGGTCGCAAAACTTGCCCTTACTGCCGTAAATTTGCAGGTACTTTAGCAGGTGTCGTAGCTGAAACCAAAGCTCACATCTACTTCATCAATAGTGAAGAACCAAGCCAACTCAATGAGTTGCAAGAATTCCGCTCACGCTACGGAATCCCAACTGTACCAGGCTTCGTTCACATTGCAGATGGACAAATCAATGTCCGTTGCGACTCTTCAATGTCAGCTCAAGAAATCAAAGAATTTGCTGGATTGTAAAAGATATAAAAAAGAAGGCACTCGCCTTCTTTTTTATATCTCTGTCAATGGTGTTGCGGTATCTGGTGAGGTATCATAAACCTTAAAGTCTACTCCGACTCCCAGATCAGCTTGTGCTAGCTGATTGACCATGGTCATGTGAGCTAGCTCCTTGATATTGTTTTCCTTAGACAAGTGACCAAGATAGATTTTCTTAGTGCGATTTCCTAGCGTCCGAATCATGGCTTCGGCACCATCTTCATTAGAAAGGTGACCCAGATCCGATAGGATTCGTTGTTTGAGTCGCCAAGCGTAAGAACCTGCTCGCAAAATCTCTACATCATGGTTGGACTCGATAAGATAGCCGTCCGCATTTTCGACAATTCCCGCCATACGGTCACTAACATAACCTGTATCTGTCAAAAGAACAAAACTCTTGTCATCCTTCATAAAGCGATAGAATTGCGGTGCGACTGCATCATGGCTTACACCAAAACTCTCGATGTCGATATCTCCAAAGGTTTTGGTTTTACCCATTTCAAAAATATGCTTTTGCGAAGAGTCTACCTTCCCAAGATACTTGCTATTTTCCATAGCCTGCCAGGTCTTTTCATTAGCATACAAATCCATACCATACTTGCGAGCTAACACACCCACACCATGGATATGGTCTGAATGCTCATGCGTAATCAAGATGGCATCCAAGTCTTCTGGCTTGCGATTAATTTCAGCAAGTAGACTAGTGATTTTTTTGCCCGATAAGCCTGCATCCACTAAAAGTTTCTTTTTTGGAGTTTCCAGATAAAAGGAATTTCCACTGGAACCCGACGCTAAAATACTGTATTTAAAGCCTGTTTCACTCATTCTAGTCTTCTACTTCATCCTCCCATACTTCTTCTTTCACTGCATCCTTATCATAAGGGAGCACAATGGTGAAAGTTGATCCCTTACCGTATTCACTCTTGGCCCAAATAAAGCCCTTATGTTGTTTGATAATTTCTTTGGCAATAGACAGTCCCAGACCTGTTCCACCCTGGGCACGACTTCTAGCACGATCGACACGATAAAAACGGTCAAAAATACGTGGTAAATCCTGCTTAGGAATACCCAAACCTTGGTCTGAAATAGATAAAATCATCTGATCATCAGTCGTCTTCATGGTCACTGTAATTTTCCCACCATCTGGCGAATACTTGATGGCATTGTTAAGAATATTGTCAATCACCTGTGTCATCTTGTCAGTATCAATTTCAATCCAGACAGAGGTAATTGGATAATCTCTCACCAATTCATATTTTTTCTCTCCATCTGGTCCTCTCATTTTATCAAAACGATTAAGAATAAAAGTAATAAAGGCAGTAAAGTTAATCAGTTCCACATCCAGGTGACTGGTCGCATTATCAATCCGTGAGAGATGGAGGAGATCCGTCACCATACGCATCATACGATTGGTTTCGTCTAGAGATACCTTGATAAAGTCTGGTGCTACAGTTTCACACAAAGCCCCCTCATCCAAGGCTTCAAGATAAGATTTCACACTAGTTAGAGGAGTACGTAGCTCATGGCTAACATTGGAAACAAAGAGTCTCCGTTCGCGTTCCTCCTTTTCCTGCTCAGTCGTATCATGCAAAACAGCAACCAGACCCGAAATAAAGCCAGACTCTCGACGAATCAAGGCAAAGCGAACACGAAGGCTCAGATACTCACCATTAGCATCCTGGGAATCAATGATGAGCTCAGGAATTTGGGTGATCAAATCACGAAGTTCATACTCATCTTCAATCTTAAGCAATTCTAGGATACTTTTGTTTAGAACATCTTCTTTTTGAACACCTAGCTGTTTCTTAGCCATGTCATTAATCATGGTAATCTTGCCACGACGATTGGTCGCAAGGACTCCGTCCGTCATGTAAGAGAGAATACTGTGCAAGCGTTTACTCTCTTGTTCCAGATTTTCTTGGGTTAGACGAATTACTTCTGATAAATCATTGAGATTATTAGTAATATTGGTAATTTCAGAGCTTCCCTGCATATCCAATACCTGAGAATAATCTCCTGCAATCAGGTCTTTTACCTTTTGATTGATTTGCTTCAACCGAATATTATCCCGACGATTTTCTAGTAAGAGCAAGGTCACCACTAAAATAAAGCCAAGTAGAATGAGGACAAAGATAAAATCACTAGTTAAAACTGTGTCTTTAATTAGTTTAATCATTATTTCTCATATAATAACCGACACCGCGACGTGTTAGAATATACTCAGGACGGCTTGGTGTGTCTTCAATCTTCTCACGCAAACGTCTAATAGTTACGTCGACTGTTCGAACATCTCCGAAATAATCGTAACCCCAGACCGTTTCAAGCAAGTGTTCACGTGTAATCACTTGACCGATATGAGAAGCCAAGTGGTACAAGAGTTCAAATTCACGGTGGGTTAAGTCTAGTTCTTCACCGTATTTCTTAGCAACATAGGCATCTGGAACAATTTCTAAATCTCCAATTTGGATAGGCTGAGGTTTGCTGTCTCCTTCCTGCTCATCTACTGGCATAGGCTGAGAACGACGCAGAAGTGCTTTAACACGCGCCTGCAACTCACGATTCGAGAAGGGTTTTGTCACATAGTCATCCGCCCCAAGCTCTAAACCGATAACCTTGTCAAATTCGCTATCCTTAGCTGAAAGCATGATAATAGGCACACTACTGGTCTTGCGAATAGTCTTCGCAACTTCTAAGCCATCAATTTCTGGAAGCATCAAATCCAGAATAATAATATCTGGCTGCTCTGCTTCAAATTGCTCTAGCGCTTCACGACCGTTAAAAGCAGTTACAACTTCGTAACCTTCCTTGGTCATATTAAACTTGATAATATCCGAGATTGGTTTTTCATCATCTACAATTAATATTTTTTTCATATGTTCACCTTTTTCTCTACTATTATACCAAAAAAATAACAAGAAGACACAATAGCTAGTCTTTGCTACTGTCTATATTGGCTTTTGCATAAGCCTGCCAGATTTTTTGTTGGGGTTTGGCAAGTGGATAATTCTTAAACTCTTCTGGTGAAAGCCAGCGAACTTCCCTATCTGAAAAGTCATGGAAGTCACTTACCTGACCTGCTACAATTTGAACATGCCACTTGCGATGACTAAATACATGCTTGACAGTCTCAAAATAAACATCAAGCCAATCAACTTCTAAGTCATAGTCCTGCTGGAAACTCTCTTCTGGACTTGGACCAAAGTTCACGTTTTCTTCCGCAACCTGATGAAAGAGGTCAAACTGTTCTTCTTGCGAAAAGTTATCAACTTCTATCAAGGGGAAATGCCAAAAACCTGCCAATAGCTTTTCACTTTCATTTTTTTCAAGTAAAAATTGCCCCTGAGTATTTTTGACCACCAAGGCTTTAAGATAAATAGGAACAGGCTTTTTCTTTGGAGCCTTAATTGGATAACGGTCCATGCTTCCATTCTGATATGCCGCACTAAAATCCTTCACTGGACTCTCTTCTGGCCTAGGATTTACAGGAGCCTCAATATCAGATCCTAAGTCCATCAAGGCTTGATTAAAGTCACCTGGCCGTTCTGGGTCAATCAGAATTTCCATCATTGCCTGAAAAATTTTGCGATTACTTGGAATCCCAATATCGTGATTAACTTCAAATAGACGCGCCAAGACCCGCATGACATTACCATCTACAGCTGGCTCAGGCAAGTTAAAAGCAATACTGGAAATGGCTCCTGCTGTGTAAGGTCCAATTCCTTTCAGGCTGGAAATTCCTTCATAGGTGTTTGGAAATTGACCACCAAAATCAGCCATAATCTGCTGGGCCGCAGCCTGCATATTACGAACTCGAGAATAATAGCCCAAACCTTCCCAAGCCTTCAACAAACCTTCTTCAGGCGCAGCTGCCAAACTTTCCACGGTCGGAAACCATTCCAAGAATCGTTTATAATAGGGAATAACCGTATCCACCCTGGTCTGCTGGAGCATGATTTCAGACACCCAGATATGATAAGGATTTTTACTTCTGCGCCACGGTAAATCTCTTTTGTTTTCATCATACCAACTAAGAAGTTTCTCACGGAAAGAAATGATCTTTTCCTCCGACCACATGACGATACCGTATTCTTTCAAATCTAACATATCTCTAGTATAACACAGAAGATTTCACCTGTCTTTTTATCTGATTTATAATATTTTCAATAGATAGTATATGATTTTTCTTTCTACTTAAATATTTGATATGATTACAACTGAAAATCAATAAAATATCATAGAATGCGATTATCCACCTTCAGGGTTTGATTTTGAGACAAATAAACCATAAAGACTCATCTCTCTTATAAAACAATGAAAATGCAGGTTGATATCATCCTAAAACAAGTGAAAAAATGAAAAATAAAAGCCTATTGACCAAGCTAGAAAGCTTGATACAATAGGCTTTTTAAAGGCTAATTATTTAACAGCGTCTTTAAGAGCTTTACCAGCTTTGAATGCTGGTACTTTAGAAGCTGCAATTGTGATTTCTTTACCAGTTTGTGGGTTGCGACCTTTACGTGCAGCACGCTCACGAACTTCAAAGTTACCAAAACCGATCAATTGAACTTTTTCACCAGCTGCAAGGTAGTCAGCTACTGCTGCAAATACAGCTTCAACTGCTGCTGCTGAGTCTTTCTTAGTCAATTCTGTAGCTTCTGCTACTTTAGCGATCAAATCTTGTTTGTTTGCCATGTTAACGATTCCTCCAAATTAATTTCTAATTAACAAATATAATCATATCCTAAAATTCCTTATAGGTCAAGTTAAAAACGCTGTTTATTCGCATTTTCTTTATTTTTTTAGGAATGGTAACGTACCAAAATAGCCCATGCATTCTCGCCTGTATGAGTCTGAATAATAGAACCTGTTTCTAAAACAGAAATTGGCTTTTCAACATAAGCTTGTAAGCTTTCTTTCATCTCTTTTGCCCAATCAGCACTACCAGAATATGAAATTCCAATCTCTGCTACAGAACGTTCAGAGAGAGATGCTGTCAACTCATCCAACCATTTTTTAAAAGTTTTAGCTCCACGACCTTTAACAATTGGCTGCAATTCATGGTCCTTCATCTGCATGACAACACGGATATTGAGAAGTGAACTCAACAATCCGGTTACACGGCCAATTCGTCCACCTTTGACAAGATTTTCCAAAGTTGAAACGCCAATATAAAGTTCTGTGTGGTTTTTAACCTCTTCTACATGAGATAAAATGGTCTCCATGTCTTTGCCTTCTTGAGCTAATCTCGCAGCCTCAACAACTTGGAATTTCAAGGCTTGATCTGTAAAAGAGCTATCAAGAACAGTCACATCTGCAGTAGATAGGCTAGCACCTTGACGCGCTGCTTCTACAGTACCAGAAAGGGCATGGGACATATGAATAGCAAGAATCTGGCTACCATCTTTGCATAGGTCTTCAAACACTTCAGCAAAGACACCTACAGGTGGCTGACTTGTTTTCGGAAGATTCTTAGCTTCTTGCATCAACTGAAGAAATTTACCTTCTTCTTTCAAATCCGCATCAGAATAAACAACATTATCAATCATTACAGATAATGGAACAATTGTTATATCTAATTGTTTTACTAGTTCTGGTTCAATAGTAACAGATGAATCGGTTACAATCTTAATTTTTGTCATAGTATCAATCTTTCTATTTTAGGATTCAGATTGGTTTTCTCACATCTAATTATATCAAAAAAAGATTAAAAATCCTAATGGAGTCATTCAAATTTTCCTTAAAAATTTGATATAATCTACTTATAAGAAAAGAGGTTCCTATGATTAAAAAAATTTATCCCGTTTTAACCATTTTACTAGGTGCTGCCATTTATGCTTTTGGGCTAACTTATTTTGTAGTTCCTCATCACCTCTTTGAAGGAGGAGCGACAGGTATTACCCTCATCACCTTTTATCTTTTTAAAATCCCTGTTTCCCTCATGAACCTGCTGATTAACATTCCCCTTTTTATCCTAGCTTGGAAAATATTTGGAGCAAAATCCCTCTATTCTAGTTTGCTTGGAACCTTAGCTTTGTCCGCCTGGTTGGCTTTTTTTGAGCGTATTCCCCTTCATATTGATCTTCAAGGTGATTTACTGATTACTGCACTTATAGCGGGAATTCTATTGGGAATTGGCCTTGGAATTATCTTTAATGCTGGTGGTACAACTGGCGGAACTGATATTGTAGCTCGTATTATCAACAAATACACTCATATATCCATGGGGAAGCTGCTCTTTATCTTAGATTTTTGTATTCTTATGCTCATTCTCCTGATCTTCAAGGATTTGAGATTGGTTTCTTACACGCTCTTATTTGATTTTATCGTTTCTCGTGTTATTGACTTGATTGGTGAAGGAGGATATGCAGGTAAAGGCTTCATGATTATCACAAAACGTCCTGATCAACTTGCTAAGGCGATTAATGATGACCTAGGAAGAGGTGTTACTTTTATTTCCGGTCAAGGCTACTATAGTCAAAAAGATTTGAAGATTATCTACTGTATTGTCGGTAGAAATGAGATTGTGAAAATGAAGGAAATGATTCATCGAATTGACCCTCAAGCCTTTATCACGATCACAGAAGCCCATGAAATCCTTGGAGAAGGCTTCACCTTTGAAAAAGAATAAAAAGAGGTAGTGTAGTGACCTCAAAAGTTAGACTAAATCATCTATCTTTTGGGTTACAGACAACCTCTTTTTTAATTACTCAAACTCTTAAGACCAATTGCGAGCTACTTCTTCATCTGCCTTTAACTGATCCACTAATTGATCAACTGAGTCAAATTTGGTCATATCTCGAATGCGATCAAGCCAATAAACCATGACTGTTTCACCATAAATATCTTGATTAAAATCAAAAATATTGACTTCAAAACGTGCTTCTTCTCCATCAAAGGTCACATTTTTCCCGACACTAGCCATAGCACGATATTTCTGTCTTTGAATCTCAACATCAACCACGTAAACGCCATCTGCCGGCATATAAGTACGGTCTAAAAGCACCAAATTCGCTGTTGGATAACCAATCGTGCGACCTCGAGCATTGCCATGAACCACCATCCCTCTTGATGGAAGCGGCGCCCCCAAAAGTTCTCCTGCTTCTTTCACATTTCCGTCTAAAATAGCTTGCCGGATACGTGTTGAACTAATCTTTCCTTTCTCATCTTCTACAGGTGGGACAATAATAACTTCTCCATCAAAGTAATCCTTTAAGTTCTCTGCCGTTTTTTTGTCAGAGCCAAATGTATAATCAAAACCTGCAACAATAATTTTAGCATTCATAGCCTTGATATAGGTTGCAAAAAATTCTTCTGCCGTGAGACTAGCAAATTGACTACTAAAATCAAGAAGATATAATTCTTCTACACCTTCGCGCTTTAATTTTCTTTCACGTTCAGCAGGATTCAAAATATGTAAAAACAAATCCGGATGATAAGGCTCTAAAGCAATCTTTGGAGATTCATTAAAGGTCATAACTACGATAGGTAATAAATCCTTTCTCGCAGCCTTATTGGCAACACGAAATAATTCTTGATGCCCCTTATGTATACCATCAAAATAGCCCAGAACTACAACTGAATCAGATGGTGTGCCAATATCTTTATGGTTTTTTATAGGAATAGTAATAATCATAAAATAATTATATCATAGTGATAGCTATTTCTGGAACAGAAAATCTGAAATGTCGTTTTTTTAACCTGAAATAACCATTTTTGCAAAATGCAGCACCGTGCAAACATATATTGACTCTGATATACTAGAATTACAAAAAAGAGGAACGATTGACAACATAAGCCATTCCTAATTTATTCTTATAGCATCACAATTTAGAGTCATTCTTGAGTGAAGAACTGATAGTTGAATAGCCTGCACTAATATCGTAAAAACCAGCGTTTTTTGACGCTGGCTTTTTAACTGTGAAAATTCTTTCTCAACTAGATTGCTTCTGTAACAAAACTACGGCTTTCCAATACTTTGAGCATGGCATTAGCTGTATCTAGGGCTGTGAAGAGGGGCACTCCGTGTTCAATGGCTGAACGGCGAATCTGCTCACCATCTTCATCAGCAGTTCGTTTTGTTCCTACTGTGTTAATAATAGCTTGAATTCTTCCTTTGCGAACAAAGCTTGGAATATCCTTATCGTCATCACCAATCTTACCAACAGGTTGGGCTTGCAATCCATGACTGGCAAAGAAGGTTGCTGTTCCTTCTGTCGCAAGGATTCCATATCCAATATTTTGGAAACGACGAGCCAAGTCCAAGGCTTCTTCTTTGGCATCATCAGCGATGGTAAATACAACGTTACCAAAGGTTGGCAAGTGTAAGTAAGAAGCTTCAAAAGCTTTATAGAGAGCTTTTTCCAAAGTCGTATCAGAACCCATAACTTCACCTGTGGACTTCATTTCAGGACCAAGTAAGCTGTCTACCTTAGCTAGTTTCGTGAAGGAGAAGACAGGTGCCTTGATATGAACGCGAGTGCTTTCAGGGTAAAGTCCATCTTGGTAGCCAAGTTCTGATAAACTTTGCCCAAGAATAAGCTTGGTCGCTACTTGAGCCATAGGGATATTGGTCACCTTAGAAAGGAATGGAACCGTACGGCTAGCACGTGGATTGACCTCAATAACATAGACTTTTTCATCCTTGATAACAAACTGGATATTCATCATTCCAAGGCAGTTAAGACCAATTGCTAGGCGTTTAGTGTAGTCAGCGATGGTTTCTTGCACCTTTTGCGACAAGGTTTGTGGTGGGTAAACGGCCATTGAGTCACCTGAGTGGACACCAGCACGTTCGATATGTTCCATGATACCAGGGATAAGGACATTTTCACCGTCTGAAATGGCATCAACCTCGCACTCTTGCCCAACGATGTAAGAGTCAACAAGAACTGGGTGGTCTGGACTAGCCTTAACCGCAGTTCGCATGTAAGAACGGAGGTCTTCTTCGTTTTCAACGATTTCCATAGCTCGTCCACCAAGTACATAAGATGGGCGGACAAGAACTGGGAAACCAATCTTGCGAGCTGCAAGCACTGCTTCTTCTTCATTGGTAGCCGTTTGTCCTGGTGGCTGTGGAATATCCAATTCTTTTAGGGCTTGCTCAAAGAGGTCACGATCTTCAGCACGGTCTAGGTCAGCAACCTGTGTCCCAAGGATGGTCACACCTGCTTTTGCCAGTGGTTCAGCTAGGTTGATGGCTGTTTGACCACCGAACTGAACGATAACACCTTTTGGTTGCTCCAAGTCAATGACATTCATAACATCTTCGAATGTCAATGGTTCAAAGTAGAGCTTATCTGATACAGAGAAGTCTGTTGAAACAGTCTCTGGGTTTGAGTTCATGATGATGGCTTCATAACCAGCAGCCTGGATAGCCTTAACCGAGTGAACAGTTGCATAGTCAAACTCAACCCCTTGACCGATACGGATTGGACCTGAACCTAGGACTAGTACAGATTCCTTATCAGATCTGATAGATTCATTTTCCCAACCATAGGTAGAATAGAAATATGGTGTTTCAGAGTCAAACTCTGCCGCACAAGTATCTACCATCTTATAAACTGGAACAATCTTGTTTTCCAAACGAAGTTGGCGAACGTGATCAGCGGTCGTTTCCCATAGTTCAGCAATCTTACGGTCTGAGAAACCATTGAGTTTGGCTGTTTTCAAGACTTCTAGATCTTGTGGATGAGCGCCCAATTCTTGCTCAATTTCAAAGATGTGCAAGAGTTTATCCAGATAGAAGATATCAATCTTAGTCAATTCAGCAATCTCTTCAGGTGTATAACCACGACGAATAGCTTCTGATACATAGAAGAGACGATCGTCTTGGGCTTTCACAACCTTTTCAATCAAGGCATCATCAGAAACTGATGCAAGTTCAGGTATTTCATTGTGATGAACCCCAATTTCAAGGGAACGACAAGCCTTAAGGAGAGATTCCTCGATGTTACGACCGATTGCCATGACTTCTCCAGTCGCCTTCATCTGGGTACCAAGACGGCGCTCACCTTTTTCAAACTTGTCAAATGGGAAACGAGGAATCTTAGCAACCACGTAGTCAAGGGCAGGCTCAAACATGGCATAGGTTGAACCTGTAACTGGGTTAATAACCTCATCCAAGGTCAAACCTACTGCAATCTTAGCAGCCAACTTAGCAATTGGGTAACCTGTCGCCTTAGAAGCAAGTGCTGACGAACGTGATACACGAGGGTTTACTTCGATGACATAATACTTGAAACTGTGTGGATCAAGAGCCAGCTGAACATTACATCCACCTTCAATCTTGAGGGCACGAATAATGCTCAAGCTTGCGTCACGAAGCATTTGGTTTTCATAGTCTGACATGGTTTGGGCAGGGGCAAATACAATGGAATCCCCTGTGTGAATCCCAACTGGGTCAAAGTTTTCCATGTTACAAACAACCAAAGCATTGTCAGCTGAGTCACGCATCACTTCGTATTCGATTTCCTTGAAACCAGCAATAGAACGCTCAATCAAACATTGGGTAACAGGTGACAATTTCAAACCATTTTCAGCGATTTCACGCAATTCTTCCTCGTTGGCACACATACCACCACCAGTACCACCAAGTGTAAAGGCTGGACGAACGATAACTGGGTAGCCAATTGTTGCTGCAAAGGCAACTGCTTCTTCTACTGTATTAACAATTTCAGATTCAGGAATTGGTTGCTCAAGTTCCTCCATCAATTGTTTAAAGAGGTCACGGTCCTCCGCTTGGTCAATGGCAGATAATTTAGTACCCAGAAGTTCAACACCAAGCTCATCTAGGATGCCATTTTTAGACAATTCCATGGCCATATTGAGCCCTGTCTGACCACCGAGTGTTGGTAGCAAGGCATCTGGACGTTCCTTACGAAGAATACGTGTCACAAACTCAAGTGTAATCGGTTCTATATAAACCTTGTCCGCAATCTCCTTGTCAGTCATGATGGTGGCAGGGTTTGAGTTAACCAAGACAACCTCATAACCTTCCTCTTTCAAAGACAAGCAAGCCTGGGTCCCAGCGTAGTCAAACTCTGCAGCCTGACCAATAATAATCGGACCAGAACCAATCACCATAATTTTTTGAATATCAGTACGTTTAGGCATAGTTTATGATACAAAGCCCGTAAAGAATACAGTGAAAATAGCAAACTCGGTGCAGACGCCTTTAGCGTCAAGACGATGTTTATCCTTTCCACACAGTTCTTAGGGCGTGTTCACTTCCGCGAACAATGTATCTTCTCCTTTCTATTCGGCAACTCTCAGGTTGCCATTAAATAAATTCTCCGACGATTTTTTAGAGAAACGATATTTTTCGGTAAAAAATCTAGTGCAGGGAGTTTTTAGTTCGCCTGATAGCGACTAAAAGAAACGACCTGCCTTTCTATTCGTCGCCTCACAGAGCGACATTAAATAAGATACAAAGGACGAATAGAAAACGATTGAATTTTAGGAAACTAAGGAAGGATTGACAATCCAAATTGGTTTCTCTAAATTCCGAGCTTTCCGTCCGTGTTCAGTTACATAAATTCTTCGACAAGCTTTTACTCGTTATTAATTTGATTGTTTAAATGCTTCCATCATCTCGATAAACTCGTCAAATAGGTAGCTTGCATCGTGTGGACCAGGGGCTGCGTCTGGGTGGTATTGGACAGAGAAAGCAGGTTGGTATCTGTGACGCACACCTTCAACTGACTTGTCATTGATTTCTTCGTGGGTAATGATCAAGTGCTCTGGCAAATCCTCACGGCTAACTGCATAACCATGGTTCTGGCTGGTGAAGTCTACTCGTCCTGTTGCAATTTCACGTACCGCATGATTAAAGCCACGGTGACCAAACTTCATCTTGTAAGTCTTTGCCCCGTTTGCCATTGCAAAGAGTTGATGTCCCATACAAATACCAAAGATTGGAATTTTTCCTTGCACACCGCGAATCATGTCGAGTGCTTGTGGAACATCTTCTGGGTTACCTGGCCCATTTGACAACATAACTCCGTCAGGATTAAGATGAAGAATTTCTTCTGCAGTTGTCGTGTATGGAACCACGGTCACATTACAGTTGCGCTTAGAAAGTTCACGTAAGATTGAGTGCTTGAGGCCAAAGTCCACTAACACCACGCTCAAACCAACTCCTGGAGCTGGATAGGATGTTTTAGTAGAAACCTGCTTAATATTGTCTGTCGGCAATACTGTTGCTTGGAGCTGGTCCGTCACATGGTCCATGCTGTCCCCAACATGGGTCAAGGTTGCACGCATGGTACCATGCTTACGGATAATCTTGGTAAGTGCACGCGTATCAATCCCTGAAATACCAGGAATTTTCTTGGCTTTCAAAAATTCATCCAAGGTCATTTGATTACGCCAGTTACTTGCTCTACGCGCTTCTTCGAAAACAACAACTCCCTTACAAGTTGGAATAATGGATTCATAATCATCACGGTTAATTCCATAATTTCCGACCAAAGGATAAGTAAAGGTCAAGATTTGTCCATTATAAGACTGGTCTGTAATGGATTCTTGGTAGCCGGTCATGCCTGTATTAAAGACAATTTCACCAGTTACATCAATATCTGCTCCGAAGGCCTTGCCTTCGAAAATTGTTCCATCTTCTAATACTAGAAGTCTTTTTGTCATATTTTCACCTCTCGTGGACGCTCACTGGCGTCTTTTAACGTCTTGTGTTTTAGTTGGCGTTTCTACTCGCCAATACGGATTCTAAGATTGCCATTCGAACAAAGACACCATTGGTCATTTGTTGGACAATCCGTGATTTTGGTGCTTCAACCAAGTGATCTGCGATTTCTACATCACGATTGACTGGAGCTGGGTGCATAAGGATTGCTGTTTCTTTCAAACGATCGTAACGTTCTTGAGTCAAGCCATGTTGGGCATGGTAGTCTTCTTTTGAAAAGATAGCTCCACTATCATGACGTTCATGTTGCACACGGAGAAACATCATGACATCCACCTGATCAATGATTTCATCAATGGTTACAAACTGTCCATAGTCTGCAAACTCTTGACTTCTCCATTCCTCAGGTCCAGCAAAGTAAAGTTCAGCTCCCAAGCGTTTCAAAATCTGCATATTAGATTTGGCAACGCGTGAGTGGTCCAAGTCACCTGCAATCGCAACCTTGAGCCCCTCAAAGTGACCAAATTCCTCATAAATGGTCATCAAATCAAGCAAGCTCTGGCTAGGATGTTGTCCCGAACCATCTCCACCATTGATGATGGAAGTCGTAATCGTCGGACTAGCAATCAACTCTCTGTAGTAGTCGACCTCTGGGTGGCGAATCACACAGACATCCACTCCTAAAGCAGACAGAGTCAAAATGGTATCATAAAGTGTCTCACCCTTATTGACTGAACTAGTCTTCACATCAAAGTCAAGTCGCTCCAGCCCCAGTTTAATCTCTGCCACTTCAAAGGACTTATGCGTCCGTGTAGAATCCTCAAAGAAAAGATTGGAAACAATCGGATGATCTTCATAAGGAATCTGAACTCCGTTTTTAAACTCAATTCCTCGCTTGATCAATTTCATCACTTGATCGACAGTGAGGTCTTCCATGGACACCACATGGTTCAATGCTTGTTGATTTTCTGACATGGCTACTCCTTTAGCTTTCTAAGCTTCTTCAGTAATCAGAACTCTGTCTTGGCCATCAAGTTCTGCCATCTCTACGATGATTTCTTCAGAACGACTGGTTGGGATATTTTTCCCAACGTAATCTGGACGGATTGGTAATTCTCTATGCCCACGATCGACTAAGACTGCTAAACTAACGCGCGCAGGACGACCATGACCTACAATATTATCAATAGCAGCGCGGATGGTACGGCCTGTATAAAGAACATCATCCACCAAGATAACTTCACGGTCTGTCACATCAACAGAAACCAAAGAAGTATCTTCTCCACTTTTAACATCGTCACGGAAAGGTTTCGTATCCAATTCCACAACAGGAACTGAAAGGTTTTCTAGCTGCTCCAAACGTTCTTGGATACGGTGGGCGATAAAGACACCGCGAGTTTTAATACCAGCCAAGACGATTTTATTCAAATCTTTGTTACGTTCGATAATCTCATAGGTAATACGCGTAATCGCTCGTTTGACGGTCAATTCGTCTACAACTTCTTTTGTCTTCATGACAAACCTCCAAAAAGAAAAGTCTCCTTAAACAAGGAGACTTGAAATGTATAGCCAAGCGAGCCCTACTGCAAACAGTATAGACTTCACCCTTCTACTTTATCGCGCTCCTTGCCTGCCTCACGGGACAGGTTTAAAGGAATATTTAGTTATCAATTACTATAGCACAAAGCATGGTTAAAATCAAGCAAAAACTTTTGATGTTCCATCTTACAAATTGCTAAAATCATATAATTGTGGGTACTGGTCACATTCTGGATTTTTAGGATGACAGATGGCTCTTCCAAAATAAATCATGGCCTGATGGGCTGCTAACCACTGCTCCGGTGGCAAGATATCCATGACACGCTTTTCCACCTCAAGCGGTGTCGCTGATTTTTTGACGATATCGTGGTGCTTACAAATACGCTCCACATGAGTATCAACTGCAAAGGCTGGAATACCAAAGCCCACACTCATAACTACATTGGCTGTCTTGCGACCAACACCTGCTAGACTTTCTAATTCCTCACGTGTCTGAGGAACTTGACCATCAAAATCGTCTAATAGTTGTTGGGCACATTTTTTAAGGAATTTAGCCTTATTCCGATACAATCCCAAACGAGAAATGTGTGAAGCAATTTCACTCTCAGTTGCCACAGACATGGCTTGTGGCGTTGGAAAGGCGGCAAAGAGACCTGGTGTTGCCTTATTTACTGCTGCATCCGTCGTCTGGGCTGACAACATGACCGCAACCAGGAGTTCAAAATGATTGGTAAAGTCAAGACTAGGCTTGGCATCTGGGAAAAGAGCAATGATTTCTTCAAGCACCTTTCGTGCGCGTTTTTTTGACAAGACCATTATTCGTCTCCGTCAAATAGTCCTTGTAAGCCAGCAAAAGGACTGTTTTCTTCTTTCTTGACTGCTTGTTGGGCTTGGTATTCTTCCTCTGTCATGATTTGCCAGTCATTTCCTGACACAAAACCTTGCCCCGCCTCTTCTTCAGCTGTCAAGACCTTAATAGGGATATTGAGCAGGATATTGTCTGATACGCTCTCAGCAAGGTCAAGTTCTCCATTTTCGATAGGCAAGACCAAATCATCATCTAGAACCTCTTGATCTAACTGGTTGGTTGCGCCTTCCATGAAAACTTCTGTGACTGGATAAGATTCAACTAGCTCAACTGGCTCCATACTACGACTTGAAGCAAGGACAATAGTGTAAGATAGTTGATAATCTAAGAAATACATACGATCTTCATACTGTACTTTCCCAACAGCAAGGATATCTTTCACATCTAAAATTTCTTGATTACGTGCACGCAAGTCTGCGACTAGGTCTAAACTTTGTTCAAAGTGCAAGCCTTCAGACTGCTTGCGGATCTCTTGAATATTTAATTTCATACTTCCTCCATAAAGATTTACTCTCTTGATTATACCATGAAAAGGCTACAAATCAGCCCACCAAACTTTGTAATTAAAAATCGATTTTTTAACATATTTACTATGATGTTTCTATTTTTTAGTACTATACTATAGGCAAGAATACATCAGAGCAAGGAGGATGCTCACACGGCAGACAAAGAACTCATTACTAATGCTTATCCCTCGTATTTTAGGGCTTGGAATTTCCAGTTTTCTGTTGACAAAATTTCCTTAAAGGTATAGTATAAAGATACTAATACTCGGAGGTAAGGGAGACATGAACAACTAAGTCTATCAAATAAAGAACCTTTATTTAGTAGATCTTGTTTTTGTCTCTTTTTGTGTACTCTTTTATGCTCTTTCTTCTGGCATTTTATACTCAATGAAAATCAAAGAGCAAACTAGGAAGCGAGCCACAGGTTGCTTAAAGCACTGCTTTGAGGTTGTAGATAAGACTGACGAAGTCAGTTACATATATCTACGGTAAGGCGACGCTGACGTGGTTTGAAGAGATTTTCGAAGAGTATTAATAGAGTTTTTTTGACATAAACTTTGGCTCTACTAGGTAAAGTAGAGCTTTTTGTTATGCAATATCAACATTCTAGAAAGGACAATCATATGATAAAAATCAATCACCTGACCATCACACAAAACAAAGATTTACGAGACCTTGTCTCTGATCTAAGCATGACCATCCAGGATGGGGAAAAGGTAGCTATTATTGGAGAGGAAGGAAATGGCAAATCAACCTTACTTAAAACTTTAATGGGGGAAGCTTTGCCTGATTTCACTATCAGGGGAGACATTCAATCTGATTATCAATCAATAGCCTACATTCCTCAAAAAGTCCCTGAGGACCTGAAAAAGAAAACTCTACACGACTACTTCTTTTTAGATACTATCGATTTAGATTACAGTGTCCTCTATCGTTTGGCGGAGGAGTTGCATTTTGATGGCGATCGCTTCGCTAGCAACCAAGAAATTGGTAGTCTATCAGGGGGTGAAGCTTTGAAAATTCAGCTCATCCATGAGTTAGCCAAACCCTTTGAGATTCTATTTTTAGATGAACCTTCAAATGACTTGGATCTTGAGACGGTTGATTGGCTAAAAGGTCAGATTCGCAAGATTAGACAAACCGTTATTTTCATTTCCCATGATGAGGACTTTCTTTCTGAAACGGTAGACACTATTGTTCACTTGCGACTGGTCAAGCACCGTAAAGAAGCGGAAACACTAGTAGAGCATTTAGACTATGATAGTTATAGTGAGCAGAGAAAGGCTCATTTTGCCAGACAAAGCCAGCAAGCAGCCAACGACCAAAGAGCCTACAATAAAACTATGGAAAAACATCAACGAGTTAAACAAAATGTAGAAACTGCTCTTCGAGCTACCAAAGACAGTACTGCAGGTCGCCTATTGGCTAAAAAGATGAAAAATGTCCTCTCTCAAGAAAAACGCTTTGAAAAGACAGCTCAGTCCATGACCCAAAAACCACTTGAAGAGGAAGAAATCAGACTTTTTTTCTCAGATATACAGCCATTACCGGCATCTAAAGTCTTAATCCAACTGGAAAAAGAGAATTTGTCCATTGGTGAGCTAGTTTTGGCTCAAGGACTTCAACTAACTGTTCGTGGCCAAGAAAAAATCGGTATCATTGGCCCAAATGGTATTGGGAAATCGACTCTGCTAGCCAAGTTTCAACAGCTGCTTAGCGCCAAAAGAGAAATTTCGCTTGGTTTTATGCCACAAGATTACCACAAAAAACTGCAATTGGATTTATCACCAATAGCCTACCTCAGCAAAACTGGAGAAAAAGAGGAACTGCAGAAAATCCAATCTCACTTAGCCAGTCTCAATTTCAGTTATCCAGAAATGCAGCATCAAATTCGCTCCTTATCTGGCGGGCAACAGGGAAAACTCCTGCTTTTGGATTTAGTGCTGCGCAAACCAAACTTTCTCCTGCTGGATGAACCTACACGAAACTTTTCTCCAACTTCTCAACCTGAAATAAGAAAACTCTTTGCAACCTATCCAGGCGGTATCATCACTGTTTCGCATGACCGTCGTTTCTTAAAAGAGGTCTGTTCAAGCATCTATCGCTTGACAGAACATGGTTTGGAGGTAGTTAATTTATAAGATTCATACTCATGAGGATAATTCTTTGCTTTGGAGCACTATTTAAACATTATAATCAGTGAATAAATCTTATATCCACATTCAAGTCAATAATTTCTTGTAATCAACTCTAAATAGACGGATAAAAACTACTTCTAACTATCAAAAAACGAGCACCTCCTCAGTTGGAAATGCTCGTTTTCTTATGTTGCCATGGTTTATAATTACAATGAGAAATAGGAAACAGCCTTGAATGGGAAAATCTCCTAGATCTACGACCACAAACTTTTTATCTACCAACTTTTTTATTCTACTGGTTTTTCTTGATTTCCAGTAGTTGTAGAAGATTCTGTTGTTTCCTTTTCTGGAACTGATTCAGCAGATTTAGAATCTGTTGCGTTGCTCGGTTTGTTTTCGTCGCTAGTAGTTTCACTGTTAGATTCTGTAGCTACATTTGGTTGGTTCTCAGCACTTGTCTTATCACCATTTGCCTCGGCATTTGTTGCTGGACTTGCTTCTTCACTCGCGCTTGATTTTGACTTGATTTCTTGATTCAAGATCAGAATAGCTTTTGTCAATTCAAGTAAAGCAGCCTTATCTTTACTCTTAGCAGAAAGTTGATCTAGTAAAGCATCTACCTTATCAAAGTCCTCATCAGAACCCTTATTGTTTTCTAAATAAGAATGAAGCGACATAAGAATATCGTAGAGTTTTTGATAGAGTACAAGTGTCTGAGGATCTTGCTCAGCATTTTCTTTCTCTTGTTGAAGAGAGCTGGCGATACGAGTCAAGATATCTTTCACCTGACTATTTACTTCATCCAAATCTGCATCAGCTTTGTTTGTGGCAGCTTTGAGATTTTCTACTTCTTCTGCCAAGGATTGTCTGATTCCTTCTTCTTGGATTTGCTCTAAGAGTTGAGTTGCCTTGCTCAAAAGACTTTCTACTTGTTCCTTGCTGACATGATTCACATGCTCTTCAGGCATAAAGTCTCCATACAATTCTTTCAAGAAGCCATAAATAGCTGTCTTGGCACTTTGATTATCAACTTTTTCAGTATCTAGAACTGTCTGACTTGATTTCGCAGTAGTTGGCTGAGCTTTCAAAGCTTCTTCCACTTCTTGTTTTGCCTGATAGATACTTGGGAATAATTTGTTCAATTCTGCTGCCTTAAGGAAGGATTGAGATTGATACAAGGTCCAAGTCAACTGAGCCACTTTGTTTCGAAGTTCATCACTCAAACGACCGTCATTTACGTGTTCGTAGAAGTACTTGATGTATTCAACTGTTGTAACGCCTGTTCGATCATTAAAGTCTTGCAAGGCTTGAAGTTGTGATTCAACCGCTGCTAAACCAGCCTCATCTTTAACCAACTTAGCTTCCTGGAGTTGAACGAGAAGGTCTTTCTTAGGAAGCCCATAAGAGTCTGTATCCAAGGTATTGATTTTATCAATCAAGGATTGGTATTTCTTATCTAGAGCACTTGTTTCAACAGGTTTGACACTTTCATCAATATGGATATATTGCTTATCAAAGAGATCAAGGGTTGCAAGATAACCTGCTGTAGAGTTAGTTGCCAGTTTCTTCATGTTTTCAGTAAACTGTCCTAAGGCTAACTCAATCTGTCTTTGTTCAATAGGATTGTCTTTATAGATGTTTCTGCTTTCAGCTAGAAGTTGGTCTACTTTTGCCAAAACTACCTTCTCATCAAAAGCTCCAGGTTGATAATTGGATTGTAGGGCTGGAATCTTGTTTTTCAACGCTACTTCATAGCCCTTCGTTTGAACCTTGATGTAGTGATTGTGGTCGCCATGAGGAATCACAAAACTACCATTTTCTACCTGTAAGCTATAAGGAGACACCCCATCTCGCAAAGCAGTGGTATAGAGTTCATTTAGGAAATCAAGTTCTGGATTTCCAGTTTGGAGTGGAAGTCGAACGTGTTCTTTACGAACAGCATAGGGATGGATATGAGTTGGATCGTAGGCTTGGTCTGGATTTCCAAAAACAAAGAATCCGTTTGAAATTCTAATAGCTTCAAGTGGAACGCCATAAGTTTTAGAGATATAAGCAATCTTTTCTTCATCACTAGCATCTCTTGAGAAAGACTCTACCGTTTTAGCAAGAGGTTTTACAGGCTCTGCATCATGATGTGTTTTCAGATGATCTTGAGCTGCCTTAATTTGCTCTGATGTCAAATCCTTCTTGAAGAAGTAATGATTGTGGTCTCCGTGACTCATGACAAAGCCTTGTTCATCCTCACTGATGACACGATTGGCATCAAAACCGTGATCATGGTCTTCATCATGATGGTGTCCATGATGATCTTCATCGTGATCGTTATCATGAGCTGGATTTGGTGTTGCTGTATTTGCCTCTTTCAAGTGGTCTTGCGCTGCCTTGATTTGATCAGCAGTCAAATCCTTCTTGAAGAAGTAATGATTGTGGTCACCATGACTCATGATAAATCCTGCTTCATCTTCAGCAATAATACGATTGGCATCAAAACCGTGCCCATCTTCTTCATGTTCCTCATGTGAAGTTCCTGGATTGATTGGAAGAGATGGCGAAGGTGTTGTTAGACCATTATTTGGAAGAGTAGGTTGACCAATTTGATTCGACTTAGGAATGTAATGGAAATGATCACCATGTCTGACGATATAAGCTGTAGCTGTTTCTTCGACAATATCTTTTGGATTAAAGATATAGCCATCAGATGTTGAAGGAATTTCCTTATTTAACGTTGAAGAAGCATTATTCAATATAGATGGATTACTTGGAAGACTTCCTAGACTAGACGCTACTTCATGATGTTTTTCATTTGTAGAGACCGTAGAATCAGTTCCACCGATAGGCACCATTCTAGCAATCTTTTCTTCTAAAGGAGAGAGCTTGCTGTAAGGAATAAAATGATAATGGTCGCCATGCGGAATCGCAACTCCATTTGGTGTACGACTGATAATCTTAGCAGGGTCAAAGACTAATCCATCTGATTCACTGTAACGTTGGTCACTAGGCGAATCATAGAGTTCTTTCAATAGACTTTGGAGATTTTCAACTTTGCTTTCTGGCTTGCTAGTTGATTCTTTCTCTATAGCTTGATTAGTATTATCACTAGCTGTTGAAGAATAGCTTAACTGGCTCGGTTGCGTATTTTTACCAGCCAGATGAGCTTTAGCGGCTGCTAATTCACTAGCAGACAAATCACTTTTTGGAATGTAGTGATAGTGTCCTCCGTGAGGAACGATATAAGCATCACCAGTATCTTCGATAATATCAGCTGGATTAAAGACATAACCATCATCTGTCGTATAGCGTCCCTGAGACCTTGCTACAGCAACATCAGAGCTGACCTTCTCATTATCTTTGACATGTTCTTGTTTTTGACGATTGATTTCATCCTTGGTTCGAACATTATCAGCATGAGCTGCATCTTTCAGGTAGACATAATATTTTCCATCGACCTTGATGATATAACCACCCTTAACCTCATTGATAATATCAGCATCTTTAAGTTGATAATTAGCATCTTTCATCAGAAGTTCTTCACTGAAAATCGCATCATAAGGTACTTTCCCATTATAGTAATGATAGTGATCACCGTGTGACGTTACATAGCCCTGATCTGTAATTTTGATGACAATTTGCTCAGCCTGAATTCCTTCTTTCTGGCTAACCTGATCTGGTGTCAAGTTTTCACTTTTCTGACTTGACTGGCTACCATCCACATAAGAAACACGATTATTGTCCTTATTTTCCTGCGAGCGATGCTGGTTCAGTGCATATGCGCAAAGACTTAAGGATACGATAACAGCTGATCCAGCTGCTATATATTTTTTACTGAATTTCATAAATCCCTCATTTCAATAAATGATGAAGCTATTTCTTAACTTCTTTTCTCGGTTAAACAGTTTTTCTAAACCGGTTATTTAACCATTTAATTAACCAGTAAATAGTTTACATTTTTTAAGTTTATCTGTCAAGATTTTTATATCATTTTAAAAAATAAAAGCCAGTATTGCTACTGACTCTTACATCATTTTGATTTAATAGGATAAACTTATGCTGCTGGTTTCGTCGTTACTGACTCACTCCCTTTTAACAAAGCAAGTAATTTCTCTACTTCTGCCATGATACCATTATTATCCATGGTTTGGAGGCTCAAGTTATTTCGTAAACCAGATAGGCTCTCTGTCGCATTGGCTTTCAAACCAGCATCCGTTACTTTATCAAGTAAAGTTTCTACTTCTTTGAGCTTGGCTTCTACTTTTTCAGTCTCTACTTGAGGGACTTCATCTTCGTCTGTTTTATCTTTAGACTCCTCCGCTGTCTCTTCTTCATCAGTACTCGGTTTATAAAGATTATCTACTGAAGGATTTAAAGCAGCGTGATTCTCTTTTTCATCAGATTCAGGGCGAGTTGGCTCACTTACTTCATCATGTTCCTTATTTTCATTATGTTTACCATCTTGGTCTGCCTTATTTTTACGAACATGGTCGCTGGCATTTCCCCAACCATTATCTGAGTGAGGACGTTCTTCAGGATGTTCAACATAATATTTTACAGTCGCAAAGAGATCCTCAAGGCTATAACCCTTAGGTGCTTCATAGAGTCCTTCGTCAAACCAACCAAATTTAATGTTATGGTAATGGTCGTAATGAGGTATAATTAAGCTACCATTTTTAACTTCAACAGTATGTTGTAGATTGTAAGGAATATGATCAAGTGGGACCTTCTTAGCTGCTTTCACTTTATTATAGATTGCTTCTACTCCTTTAACCTCAGTATTTCCTGAACCCTGATTCTCTGTTGAAGGAGGTGTCAAACCTTTCTCTTTAGCATAAGCCTGAGCTGCCACTCTTTCAGTTTCAGACAAGCTCTCTTTCTTAATCCAGTGACTATGGCTCATATGTGGAGTTACATAAGCATCTCCCTCATCACTGGTAATATCACGAATGTCAAAGATATATCCATCTTCTGTTGTATACTTACCTGCTAATTTCGCTAATTTAATTTCATCGTCTGTATAAGCAATTTGAGCATTTGACTTACCAAGACGTTCTGGATGGGTAATTGGTGCTAGGAATGCCAATAAATCATCTACTAATTTTCCTTTATTAGCAGATTCATCATTCAAGCGTTCTGCTAATTTGTCTAAGGCTTGGAAATCAGAAGTACGACCCTTATTTTCAGACAAGGCTTTATGAGCCTCGGTCAACAAATGATAAGCTTTATCATAAAATTCTTGATCACGAGGTGGTACATTTTCTTTCTTCGCAACTAGAGCGTGTGTCTCTTGAGTTTTCTTAGACAGGAGATTTTCAATATCAGCAATCTTATCCTTAGCCAAATCTTTAACTAGAACATAACGACTAACACCCTTATCCTCTATAATATATCCGTCGCCAACTTTTCTAACAACCTGCTTGACATCAAGTTCAGTAGGTTTATTTTCCGCTGGTGCAAGAGGTTTGGTAGTAGGGGCTGGCTTCAAAGGAGTGACGCTTGGCAAGACACTGCCATTTTGTCCCTTGACAGCTATCATACGAGCCAATTTTTCTTCCAAAGGTGACATTTGCGAATAAGGAATAAAGTGATAATGGTCTCCGTGAGGTACTGCGACACCATTTGCAGTACGTTTGATGATTTGTGCTGGATCAAAGACGAGTCCATCAGATTCTACATGTCGTTCTGATAAAGGTTTAGCATACAATTCACGTAAAAGTGTTGGAATATCTTCCCCTTGGTCTTGATGATAAGTTGGAGTGACAGTCAGATTAGGAGTCTCTGTCAAACTTGGTTGGGCTGGTTTACTTGAACTTGTAGCAGAATGTGAGCTCTGTTTACCATTCCAATAAGCTT
Organism: Streptococcus mitis; assembly: GCA_032480835.1. GTDB lineage: Bacteria > Bacillota > Bacilli > Lactobacillales > Streptococcaceae > Streptococcus > Streptococcus mitis_DK. The sequence goes on along the minus strand of JAWETZ010000003.1, from coordinate 22,779 downwards.
GGGCGGCAGCCAATTCCCCTGCTGACAAATCACTCTTAGGGATATAGTGGAAATGATTGCCATGCGGTACAACAAAAGCGTCACCTGTATCTTCAATCACATCTGTTGGACTAAAGACATACCCATCATCTGTTGTATAAGCGCCTCCAGTTGCTCTATTCGGTGCCGGCTTATCGAGATTAAAGTTTGGTTTAATCGTTGCACTTGGTTTCTCAGTACTGCTTGGTTTCGTATTGTCAGCATGACTTTGAGCTGGCTGACCTCCAATTGGCAGATTTCGAGCCAATTTTTCTTCCAAGGCAGACATTTGTGAGTAAGGAATGAAATGGAAATGATCTCCATGAGGAACTGCCACACCATTGGCAGTACGTTTTGTAATCTGTGCTGGGTCAAATACCAATCCATCAGACTCCACATGACGTTGGCTCAGAGGCAAAGCGTACAATTCTTGAAGAAGACTAGCTAAATCCTCATTTTGACTCTCCGGAGCTGTTGCAGGATTTTGAGGAGTTTCAGATGGACTAGTTCTCACACTAGATCTTGTTTCTCCTCTGCTTGAACGATATTCAACCGTACTTAATTGACCACCTTTTCCAGATAAGAAGGCTTGGGCGGCAGCTAATTCACTGGCAGACAAGTCACTCTTAGGTATATAGTGAAAGTGATTGCCATGAGGAACGATATAGGCATCACCCGTATCCTCAATGATATCAGAGGCATTAAAGATATAACCATCATCCGTTGTATAACGGCCTTGAGCTCTGGCAGCAACTACTGCTTGATCGTTAGAACCGCCTCCATGATTATGACTGTGTTCCTGCTTCTGACGTTTAATCTCTTCTTTTGTCCGAATATTGTCCGCATGAGCCGCATCCTTGAGGTAAACATAGTATTTCCCGTCTACCTTAATCACATAGCCACCCTTGATTTCATTGACAATGTCTGAATCCTTCAACTGATAATTCGGATCTTTCATCAGCAGTTCTTCACTGATGATAGCATCATAAGGAACCTTGCCATTATAGTAATGATAATGGTCTCCATGAGAAGTCACATAACCTTGATCCGTAATCTTGATAACGATTTGTTCGGCATTAATACCTTCTTTTTTACTGACTTCATCAGGTGTCAAATTTTCTGCCTTTTGACCAGCCTGATCACCGTCTATATAAGCAACTCGATTAGAATCTTTCTTAAGTTGGCCAGCTTGATACCGTCCAAGTTCATAGGAGCAAACACTTAGGGCAAGGACCGCCACTGAACCAACTACATATTTTTTATTGATTTTCATTCTTGCCTCACTTTAATTCTTCTGCTAGAACACTCATATTTTCTTCCAGATTTTCTAAATAAGTCTTGTCATTTTGTGGGTCTGCCTCTAAAGGATTCAGAGTTTTAAGACCCACACCTGTTGATTTGACAAGAGTTTCAGCTACTTTTGAAGAAGCATTACTTTCTGTAAAAATTGTTTTAACCTTATAGGTTTTTACAAATTCCTGAATTTCTGTAAGTTGTCGTGGACTTGGTTCTTGTTCAGGAGAGATACCTGCAATACCAAGTTGATTAAGTCCAAATCGCTTCGCTAGATAAGAAAAGGCTGTATGCTGTGTTACAAAAGTTTTCTGACTCGCTTTTTCAAATTTAAGCTGGAATTTCTTAGTCAATTCTTGAGCTTTTTTGATAAAGGCTTGCGCATTTTTCTGATAAGTTTCTTTATGCTCACTGTCAACCTCTGAAAGTTTGTCAGCGATAATCTGGGCTTCTTCACCAGCTTTTTCTGGATCTAGCCAAGTATGAGGATCATAGAGCGTTTTTTCATCAACTCCATCCCCTGCTTCCACATCTTCTAGCCCTGGGACGCGATCTAAAGTCATTCCCTCTGAAGCCTCTAAAACCTTAACTTTAGATTTTTTTAGATTGGGATCCAAACTTCCTGCCCAAGATTCGAGCGTATGCGAATGATAAACAAAGACATCTGCATCGTATATTGCTGCAATATCATTTGCCGAAGGTTCAAAAGAGTGAATGCCACTACTTGACTGAATCATCCGAACATCATTCAAGTCACCAGATACTTCCTTGACCATAGCATAGATAGGATAAAAACTAGTGACAATTTTCATCCCTTTCCCTGTCTGACTTTCCTTTTGCCCACAAGCAGCTAAACACAAAAGGAAAACACTTAACAATACTAAAAATAAACTTTGTTTCTTCATAAACAACCCCTTAACTATTTAATTAACTGGTAAACATTCTACTCCTAAAAATTTAATCTGTCAAGCTATTTTAAGAAAAAAATTGAAATTTCTTTCACATATAAAAATCTGCTGAGTTTCAACAACTCAACAGATTCTCACTTTATATACTCAATGAAAATCAAAGAGCAAATTAGGAAGCTAGCCGTAGGTTGCTCAAAACAGTGTTTTGAGGTTGTAGATAAGACTGACGAAGTCAGCTCAAAACATGTTTTTGAGGTTGTAGATGAAACTGACGAAGTCAATAACCATATATACGGCAAGGCGAAGCTGACGTGGTTTGAAGAGATTTTCAAAGAGTATTATTCTTCTATGGTAGAATGCTTATAGCCATAAGTGAAGTAAATAATACTTCCTACTAACAAGGCAACTAGGAAAGCAATCCAAGTTTCCATATTATACTGCAACATAAAGGATAAACAAATGATGATTGATAAAATCGGTAACAGAGGTACCAATGGTGTTTTAAATTCGCCCGCTTTGGGCATTCCTTTTTCTTTCCGTAAACGAATCAAGCCGTAAGCAAGCATCATCAAGTAGGCCAAGGTACAAATATTTAAGAAGGCTGCGATACTGGCTAGTGGGAATATTCCTGCAGCTACTGCTGAAGCTAGACCCGTCAAAATAGTAGCATTCTTGGGTACCTTGCTAGTCTTCGTTAGTTCCTTAAAGGCGGCAGGCATCAATCCGTCACGCGCTAAACTGTAAATCATACGCGATAGGGCATAGGTCATCGAAATACACACTGTAATCAAGGTCAAGATAGCCACTAATGACACATAGTTGGCTGCCCAACTAATCCCAATACTACGAAGGGCAAAGGCAACGGCATCGTCGACATTTAGATGACTATAGTGAACCACACCAGTCAAGACAAGCGTCACCAAGGCATAGAGAATAGTTACGATAGAAAGCGATAAGACAATCCCTCTAGGAATATTTTTTTGAGGAGTCTTGACCTCATCTACGGCCATAGAGATGGATTCAAATCCCAAAAAACCGAAGAACATCAAGGATGCACCAGCCATAATACCAGTACTAGCACCATAAATTTGTCCAAAACCATAGGGAGCAAAATTACTCCAGTTATTAAGTTTGATATGCCAGATTCCTACTAAAACAAAGAGAGCTAAAGCGGAAAATTTCAAAATCACTAGAATAGAATTAAAGCGTAAGGCTGCTTTAGCATTGAGTAAAACAAGTGAGGTCACCAAGACCAAGACAAGAATAGGCAATAAATCAACAAATGTCCCTGCTTGAGGATTAAAGGTCCCATTTAAAGCCTGAGGAAGGGCTATCCCGTATTGAGAGAGCAAGCCTTTAAAATAAGCTGCCCACCCCGAAGCTACGCCTGATATGGCTGTCATGAACTCCATCATGGTTAACCAACCAGCCAACCAAGCAGGGAATTCTCCTAATATAGCATAGAGATAGCTGTAGGCACCACCTGTAGCAGGTACTCGCGAAGCAAATTCTGCAAAAAAGAGGGCTGATAATCCCACACACAAGGCAGAAATCACTATTGAAATCACTAGGGCTGGACCAGCAAGCGTTGCAGCTGCAGTACCTGTAATTGTAAAAACACCTGTACCAACCATGGCTCCGATACCCAGCAAAATCAAATCCCATAACTTCAAATGCCTGTGCATCTCTGTTTTATCCAAACTAACATTCTTTGTTCTAAATATATTCATCTTTGACTCCAAAATAAAATGATGATTCTATTTTACCATAAATATAGGACATTTGTGAATATTTATAAAATATTTTTCTAAAAAAATCTGACTACATATTGTAATCAGATTTTTATCGATTCTAGTTCATTTCTTTAAAGGCTGCTTCCGCATCCGCATTGCTGATAACACCAAATTGAATCTTTCCAATCTTGCCTTGGCTATCAATTAGGTATTCTGTAGGAATGCTTCGAATTTGATAAGCTTGGAAGGTAGTTGCTTTAGTATCATAAAGAACTGGGATATCCTTATAACCTTGATCTTGGAACCATTGTGGGAATTGCTCAACAGTTTTTTCACCTTGAATTCCTGGTGCAATGACACTAAGAATTTCGAAATCGCGATCTGGTTTCGCAGCTAATTCCATCAACTCAGGCATACTTTTTTTACATGGACCACACCATGAAGCCCAAAACTTCAAGTAGACTTTTTTACCCTTATAATCAGATAACTTAACTTCTTTACCATCCATGGATTGCAAGGTGAAGTCTGGAGCTTCTTTTCCAACAGCAATTTGTTGTACAGGCGTTTGTTGCTGCTGTTTTGGGGCTTGTTCTGGTGCTTGAGTCTTTTTAGTTTCTTCCTCCCCGCAAGCTATTAAAACGACTAATGACAAGAGGCTTAAGCCAGCAAACATTACTTTTTTCATCTTTTCCTCCTTTATTCAAAAATTCCAGCCAGAACATTTACTTGTCCTAGTATTAACAAAATTCCCATTAAAATAATGAGGAAACCACCAATTTTCTTTAGTAGCATCATATGACGCTTTATTTTACTAAAATAAGGCATGACTACACCTGAAGCTAGTGCCAAGACTAAGAAGGGAATGGCCATCCCTAGAGTGTAAATAAGAGTATAGATAGCACCTTGCCAAGCGCCATTGCCTCCAGAAGCCGCAAGCGCTAAAACCGAACTCAAAACTGGACCAATACAAGGCGTCCAACCAAAGCTGAAGGTAATACCAAGTAAAAAGGCCGACCAATAACGATTGGCTTCTGATTTCTTAAAAGTTAAGCTTTTTTGAACCTCTAATTTCTTAAAATGAAAAATTTCCATCTGGTGAAGGCCTAAAATGATAATAATCGTACCCATGGTATAGCGAAACCAATTGGCATAGAGAATATTACCAAAGTAACCAGCTCCAAATCCTAGAATAAAGAAAATGAGTGAAATACCTGCGATAAAGCAAAGCGTTCGAATCAAACCTGACCAAGCAACTTTTCTACCAAATAAAGAAAAGCTTTTTGCACTTTCTTGATCATCCAGCAAAATTCCAGTATAAACTGGTAACAGAGGAAAAATACAAGGGGAAAAGAAAGACAAGACCCCTGCTAAAAAAACTGAGATTGAAAATACTAGCGTTTCCAATAAAGAACCAACTTTCTTAAGAATTTAAACCTATTGTACTATAAATATTAAAATTTGTATCAAGTTTGCTACGGTTAACTGTTTTTGTCATTATATTATATGAAACAAACTCTTTAATAGTACACTATGTTTTCTAAAACATTGTTAGAAATTGATTTGAATTTCTCAATCAAGTTGTTCAGTTTTTTCATTTCACTATAGATAAAAGAAAAAATTGAAGAAAATTGTCCAAAGAGCCACTTTTTCTTCAATCTGTTTTTAATTATTTTAATAAGTTCCTTCTTCACCTTGGCTAGTCAAGATAACAGGACCATCTTTCGTAATCACGAATTGGTGTTCATACTGGCATGACAATCCACCGTCTATGGTTTTATGTGCCCAACCAGTTTTCATATCTGTATCGATTTCCCAGTCACCTGTATTGATCATTGGTTCAATTGTCAAGACCATTCCTTCACGGAGACGGAGTCCACGACCTGCAATACCATAGTTAGGAACCATTGGTTCTTCGTGCATAGTTGGTCCAACACCATGACCAACCAAATCACGCACTACCCCGTAACCACGATTTTCAGCGTATTCTTGAATAGCCGCACCGATATCACCGATACGATTTCCAACGACAGCTTGCTCGATCCCCTTATACATGGCTTCTTTGGTTACATCCATCAAATTTTTCACTTCTTCGGACGGTGTACCTACAGCATAAGCCCAACAAGAATCTGCTAGACCACCAGAATAGCTCTGAGTGTATTTTTTCATTTGCTCAACATTGTTGAAGTTTAATTTTGAGACATTCAAATCAGATTTGGCAATTGGACCTCCCAAAACCATATCAACCTTAAGCAAATCACCATCTTTCAATATATAGTGACGAGGGAAAGCGTGAGCTACTTCATCATTAAGAGAGCAACAAGTAGCATAAGGATAATCCATCATGGCACCATCAACCCCAATCTGAAGTGGAAGGAAATTTTCTTCCTTACAACGACGGCGAACGTATTCTTCAACTTCCCACATATCTACGCCAGGCTTAATCAAATCACGTAAGCCGATATGAATACTTGCAAGGAAATCACCAGCCTTGTCCATAGCTTCGATTTCACGAGCTGATTTTAATGTTATCATCTTTTCTCCTAGTTTCTAATTAATTTTAACAGTCACATTTGCTTTTGAAACAATCTGATGACCATGATAAATATCGTAGTCAATAATAGCTGATCGTCTTGTATGATGGATAATGCGTGCTTGAATGCGCAATATATCATCAATCTGAACAGCCTGTAAAAAGTAGATCAGCATCTGCTCGATAATGAGATTGCGACCACTATTCACAACTAAATCTTGGGTCATATGAGTCAAGATTTCTGCCAATACACCATTAGCCAAAACTCCGTTTTTCTCAAGCATAAAGGGCTCAACTGTAATGACGACTTCATCATGGTGATAAGAGAGTTTTTGTCCAATCTGCTCAGAAAAAGTTGGTAGAGCAGAAACTTGGGAACGGCTCATCTTCTCCATGACATCTCGTCGTGTCACAACTCCAAGCAAGGTTTGATTATTCCGAACAACCGGTACCATTTCAAAGTCTTCAGCAATCATCCGTTGGCTCACATTGGCAATATTTGTCGATAAACCAACTAAAAATAGACTACGAGACATGACCTTGTCAATTGTGGTACTTGGTGACTTATCGCCAGCGTCTCTCATGGTTACAACTCCAACAACGACCTGATGTTGATTGATAACTGGGAAACGACTGCTACGATTCTTACGAACTAAGTCCAAATAATCTTTAACGGTGTCAGTCTCTCTCAGAAAGCCATACTCATGACTCGGACGATAAAGTTTCTCAACTGTCAGAATATCCGTCTTAATTTGAACATTTGACAAGGCTTTATTGATCATGGTCGCAACAGTGAAAGTATCATGCTTGCTTCTTAAAACAGGAATTCCTTTTTGATTTGCCAGTTTAAGAACATCATCATGAACATGGAAACCACCTGTAACCAAGACTGCATTTTCATTTTCAAGTGCTAATAATTGGATACGAGTACGATCTCCGACAATCAAGAGCCCCCCATCATGAAGGTAAGACAAGATGTTTTGTTCAGTCATGGCACCGATTGAAAACTTGCTAAATTCTCTCTCTAAACCTTCTTGACCAGCCAGAACTTCAGAAGAAGTCACTTCTGCAATTTCATCAAAAGTTAATCTTTCAATAGCAACTTTCTGGGATTTAACGCGAATAGTACCACTTCTTGGTCGAGTCTCCACAATTCCACGGTTTTCAGCCTCCTTGATAGCGCGATAAGCCGTTCCATCACTGACTCCCAGATGGTTGGAAATACTACGAACACTAACCCTCTTTCCGACAGGTAATTCTTCCAAATAGCTTAGAATTTCCTGATGCTTACTCATTGAATTCTCCTTTTACATACCGAAATTCAAGATAATCCCGCATTTTTCTTGTGTAGCGATCACTTCCCTTAAACTGACGGAACAAACTAAATCCAGCCTTAAGAGCAACCTTTTGACTTGCTTCATTTTCGAGGTGGGTAATAATGGACAATTGTTTTAAACCAAATTCCTCAAAAGAAAGTTGGCAAAGTTTTTTAACAACCTCTGTCATAAATCCTTGCGACCAAGCATCTTTTCTCAAAAAATAACCAAGTTCTGCTTCTTTTTTAATTTCATCTAGTTTTTCAAACTTAACAGAACCAATCATTTTTTCAGTTTTCTTGTCACAAATAGCCCATACTCCCAAAGGAGCCTTCATAAAATAATTGGCCAGTGCATACTGGCTTTCTTCAGGACTAGCTTGACTTGGAAAAATGAATTGTAAATTTTCTGGATTTGAAGCTATCTCATGGAAGTCCTTACTATCACTAAAAAAGAAAGGACGCAAATACAAGCGATCCGTTTCAAAAAAAGAAAACATTGCTAATTTGGTCCAAATATTCATAAACACCTCTACGGTTTAATCCTCAACAAGTCTAATATCCGCTCCTAGATTACGTAATTTTTCGATAATATCAGAATAACCACGTAAGATAAACTCGATATTGGTAATTTCAGTTTGCCCCTCGGCCATCAAACCAGCAATAACTAAAGCTGCACCAGCTCTCAGGTCAGTTGCTTTAACACTTGCCCCACGTAAATCACGTCCACCTGTGTACAAAATATGACCATTTGTTGTCGAAATGTCCGCATCCATCTTTGCTAGTTCAAAAACATGATTTACACGTTTTTCGTAAATCGTATCGACAATTGTACCACGACCATTCGCTCTTAGTAAAAGTGGGGTAATCGGTTGTTGCAAGTCAGTAGCAAAGCCTGGGTAAGGAGCTGTCTTAATATTGATTGCTTTCAAATTAGACTGTTCTTCGACAAAAATGCTATCTTCAGATACAGTCATTCTAACTCCCATTTCTTCCAGCTTAGCAATAAATCCTTCTAGGTGTTCGTAAAGAACATTATTTATACGAATCCCCTTGCCGACTGCCGCAGCTAAGGAAATATAGGTTCCAGCTTCAATACGGTCTGGAATCACCTGATGACGTGTTCCGTGTAATCTGTCAACACCATCAATAATGATGATATTAGTTCCTGCACCGCGGATGTGAGCTCCCATATTATTCAAGAGAGTAGCTACATCAATAATCTCAGGTTCACGGGCTGCATTTTCAATAATAGTACGACCATTTGCTTTAACCGCAGCAATCATCGTATTAATCGTCGCACCCACACTAACCGTATCCATGTAAATACTTGCACCATGAAGTCCTGTATCTTTAGCAGATAACTTCATGTTATCTCCCTCATAGCTAACAGTTGCTCCCATGGCTTCAAATGCCTTAAGGTGTAGGTCAATCGGACGAGGACCAAGATCACATCCTCCCGGTAAACCAACTGTCGCTTCACCAAATCGGCCTAAGAGGCTCCCATAAAAATAATAAGAGGCACGAAGACTGTTAATTTTACCATAAGGCATTGGAATATTTTGAACACCTCTTGGATCAATCTCCAAGACATCGTCATAACGCTTAACAGTAGCTCCCATCAATTCCATAATTTCGACAAGACTGGCTACATCCGAAATATCTGGAACACAATCCAAAGTCACCACATCATCAGCCAATATAATAGCTGGAATTAAGGCCACAACACTATTTTTAGCACCACTAATAGTGATTTCACCTTGCAGTGGTAATCCACCATTGATAACAATTTTTCTCATTATAAGTTTTTAATACTCTTTCAAGATTTCTAATAAGGTCTTTAAAATAAATTATATCATAAATGTAACCTTTTTTCCATCCTTTTCAATTTTATTGAATAGTAATACTCAATGAAAATCAAAGAGCAAACTAGGAAGCTAGCCACAGGCTGTACTTGAGTACGGGGCAAGGTGAAGCTGACGTGGTTTGAAGAGATTTTTGAAGAGTATAAGCAATAAATAGGATTAAGTTGAAAGGTTGAGTCCATATTTTATGAAACATCTTTTGATACTAAAAAGAGCCTCAATTAAGAATTGCAAAATACCCCAAAAATTAGATCTTCTATGTCTAACTTTTGAGGTATCGTTCAACTATAGAAATAATAGTCTTTTGATGGTGTCTATACTATAAAAAGCAACTCGTGCCTGTGTCACCTTACAGTCAATCTAATACTAACTTTCTCATCTCAATATTCAATTGCAAATAGTCGTATTTACGTGACTCAGATCAAACTTCCAAGTTTTTTATTAAGCATTGGAAGTGAGTTCTTTTTGATTCTCGTTCAGCAGATTGCAAGACTTGTCCTATCCAGATAATATCTTTTCTGCAATCAACAATGACTAACAAATAGCTTTTCTTTACTCTACTACCGCTTCAGCGATTTCTTCACGGCTAATACCAGCGAAGTAGCGTGTAATATCAATACTTTCTAGGGCTTTAAGAACATCTTCGCGTTCGTATTTGACGCCACGAAGGACATCTTCTACAGCTGCAACGTCCTCGATACCAAAGAAGTCACCATAAATCTTGATGTCTTGAATTTTTGATTCGACGACATTCGCAAAGACTTCGACTTTACCACTGGTGAATTTTGTCCCACGACGGACGTTAAACTCAGGTGATTTACCATAGTTCCAGTCCCAAGTTCCAAACTTAGTATCCTTGATGTGATTGATTTCAGCCAATTCTTCTTCTGAAAAGACGTATTCAGTCATCTCTGGGTACTCTTTTTTCATGTATTCCAAGAGCAAATCACGGAATTCTTCAACTGTGATTTTTTCTGGTAATTCATTGACAATATTGGTTACACGAGCACGAACCGATTTTACACCTTTTGACTCAAATTTGTCCTTTGAAACCTTGAGGGCATTTGCTAGGACTGACAAATCAACGTCAAAGAGCAAGCAACCGTGGTGCATGATACGGCCATTGATATAGGCTTGGGCATTGCCACAGAACTTCTTACCATCAATCTCAAGGTCATTACGACCTGTGAACTCAGCTTTAACCCCAAGTTGAGCTAGTGTATTGATAACTGGAGTTGAGAAGCTCTTAAAGTCAAAAGCCTTGTTTTCATCTTCTTTTGAGATAATCGTGTAGTTGAGATTGTTTAAATCGTGGTACACAGCTCCACCACCACTGATACGGCGGACCACCTCAATGCCATTTTCGCGAACATAATCACGGTTGATCTCTTCGATAGTGTTCTGGTGACGACCAACAATGATAGATGGTTTATTGATCCAAAGAAGGAAGATTTGATCCTCATCCAAAAGATGTTTAAAGGCGTATTCTTCCAAGGCGATATTAAAAGCAGTGTCGTTTGAATGATTGATAATGTATTTCATGATATCCCTTTATACGATAGAGACTGGAAATAACCTTCCAGTCTAATCTATCTTCATTTTATTTTTTCTTTGGTGAATGGATGGCCATTCCTAGAACATCCGCAAACGCTTCGTACATCACTTCAGAGTAAGTTGGGTGTCCGTGGATAGTCTTCAGCATTTCTTCAACAGTAATTTCCATTTCGATAATGCTTGACGCTTCGTTGATTAACTCTGCGGCTGCAGGACCGATAATGTGTACACCAAGGATTTCTCCGTATTTCTTATCTGCAATAACTTTTACGAAACCTTGAGCAGCATCTGAGGCAATGGCACGACCGTTAGCAGCAAAGTTGAACTTACCGATTTGGACATCGTATTTCTCACGAGCTTGTTCTTCTGTCAAACCTACTGCTGCTACTTCAGGAAGAGTGTAGATGGCTGCAGGAGTCAAGTTCAATTTGGCAACAGCATGATTTCCTTTAAGAGCATTTTCAGCGGCAACTTCCCCCATACGGAAGGCTGCGTGAGCCAACATCTTAGTACCGTTGATGTCACCTGGTGCGTAAATACCTGGAACAGAAGTTTCCATGTATTCGTTGACCTTGATACGACCACGATCCAATTCAAACTCAACCTCTCCAATACCTTCAAGGTCTGGCACACGACCGATTGAAAGAAGGGCTTTGCTTGCGATGATATCATCTTTTCCTTCAACCTTGATACGAAGTTGACCATTTTCCTCGATGATTTCTTGGAGCTTAGTGTCAGTTAAGATGGTCATACCTTTGCGCTCAAGAATCAAGCGAAGATTCTTAGACACTTCCGCATCCATAGCTGGCACGATACGGTCCATCATTTCGATAACAGTCACTTTTGAACCAAATGTCATGAAGGCTTGTCCAAGTTCGATACCGACAACCCCACCACCGATGATAACAAGGCTTTCTGGCACTTCGTTCATTTCAAGGATGTCATCGCTGGTCATGACAAGTGACGATTCCATACCAGGAACATTGATCTTGCTGACTTTTGAACCACCGGCAAGGATAATTTTCTTGGTTTCAAGCAATTCAGAACCATTTACCAAGACATTCTTATCTTTAGTGATGGTACCAATACCTTTATGTACAGTAACTCCATAACTACGAAGAAGACCTGCAACCCCACCTACTAAGGTATTGACAACTTTAGATTTAGTTTCTAAAAGTTTGTCCATATCTACAGTGAAGTTTGGATTTTCGATGACGATACCACGGTTTGCAGCATGACCGATATTCTCAATAATTTCAGCGTTGTGAAGGTAGGTCTTGGTTGGGATACATCCACGGTTCAAGCAAGTTCCGCCGAGTTCAGATTTCTCAACAAGGGCAACCTTACCACCGAGTTGGGCTGCTTTAATGGCTGCCACATAACCAGCAGGACCACCACCAATCACAACGATATCAAAAGCATCATCGCTCTTACCATCGTCGTTTGAGGTGCTTGCTGCAGGTGCTGGGCTAGCTTCTGGCGCTACTACTCCAGCTGTTGGTATGTTTTCGCCTTCTTCGCCAAGGTAACCGATAACTTCCGTTACAGGGACTGTTTCACCGTCCCCTTTAAGGATAGCGATCAAGTAACCGTCTTCTTCTGCTTCCAATTCCATGCTGACTTTGTCAGTCATGATTTCCAAAAGGATTTCTCCTTCTTTTACAAATTCTCCGACTTTTTTATTCCATTGGACGATTTGTCCTTCTGTCATATCCACGCCGGCTTTTGGCATAATTACTTCTAAGGCCATGTCTTCCTTCCTTTATCTATATCTTTAAAATGAATACTCTTGTTCTTAAATCAACATTGAGATTGGATTTTCAATCAATTCTTTCAAGTCTTTCATAAACTTAGCACCAGCCATACCATCCACAACACGGTGGTCAATTGTTAAACCAAGACTCATGATAGGGCGAATAACAATCTCACCATTGACGACAACTGGCTTCTCAATCGTCGAACTGACACCAAGAATAGCTGAGTTTGGTTGATTGATGATAGGACCGAAGGACTGAACACCAAACATTCCCAGGTTACTGATTGTGAATGTCGAATTCTGCAGTTCACTTGGAGCCAATTTACCATCCAAGGTACGGCCAATAACATCCTTAAAGGCTACAACCAGTTCTGAAAGACTCATCTTCTCCGCATTATAAACAACAGGTGTCATCAATCCATTATCCATCCCAACTGCCATGGCAAGATTGACATAGTTGTGAGTGATAATGGTCTTACCATCTTCTGTCAATGAAGCGTTGATGTATGGGTGTTTCATAAGAGTCTTAATAACTGCAAGTGAAAGCAAGTCTGTAACGGTAATTTTCTTTCCAGTTGCTTCCATGATTGGCTCAAGAACCTTCTTACGAAGAGCCAACATTTCAGTCATATCAACTTCATAGTTGAGGGTGAAGGTTGGTGCAGTTAGGTAAGATTCAACCATACGTTGGGCAATAACCTTACGCATTGGTGTCATTGGGATACGCTCTATTTCACCGTATGGTGTTACATTATCAGGAACTTCTTCCACTTTTTCAATCTGAGCAGGAGACTTGATGGTGTCGTTTTCAATGTTTTCAGGAAGCAAGGCCAAAACATCCTTCTTCATGATTTTACCACGATGACCAGTTCCTTGGATTTCCTGCCAAGCAATATTATGTTCGAGGGCAATTCGTTTTGCAAGTGGCGAAATGCGAACCACGTTTGTGTCTTTATAAGTTTCCACGTCTTCTTTGTGGACACGACCGTTTGCACCTGAGCCAGAAACGTCGTAAAGGTTGATTCCTAGATCATCCGCTAACTTTCTAGCTGCAGGAGTCGCTCTTAGCTTGTCATCAGCCATGACCTCTCCAATTCTATTTATGATACTAAGGGCGTTTAAAAGCGATAGAAAAATAGGAAATCGACGATGGCTTCGATGAAGCCAAGGAGATTTATCTTTTTTCCGAGCTTTTAGCCCGTGTTCGAATATAAGATATTAAGGACGCAGAGGGCAATGAAAAAATAGGAGATTTCCTTGTGTTCGATGAACACAAGGAAATCTATCTTTTTTTCGCAGATCTCCGTCCGAATTCAATTACATGATACAAAGGGCGTCAAAAGCGACTGAAAAATAGGAAATCAACGCAGACTTCGATGAAGCCAAGGAGATTTATCTTTTTTCCGAGCTTTTAGCCCGTGTTCAACTCTACAAGCAACTTGGACACGAAACGCATCTCAAGTTACTACGGTTGCCGCTATCAGGCGGACAACCTAGTAGACTTACTAATTCATTTGTCGAATATTATCGATTCGACTCACTCATGTCGCAACTCTTCAAATCACTTGGATACAACACGTGTCTCAAGTTAGTAAAGTTAAAAAATCAACTATTTTACATAACTTATCTTATGTAATTCTATTCTTTATTATAAGTTTTACGAATGGCATCTTTGATGCTTTCAACTGTTGGAATCATTGCATTCTCTAGGTTTTGCGCGTAAGGCATTGGCACATCTTCTCCTGCGCAACGGCGGATTGGTGCGTCTAGATAATCAAATGCTTCTGATTCTGAAATAATAGCTGAAATCTCTCCGATATAGCCACTTGTCTTGTGGGCATCGTTGACCAGAACAACCTTACCAGTCTTCTTAACTGAGTTAATGATAATATCCTTATCAAGCGGAACAAGGGTACGTGGGTCAACAATCTCAACAGAAATTCCTTCTTCTGCTAATTCTTCAGCAGCTTGAACCACACGGCGAAGCATTTTTCCATAAGTAACAACTGTTACATCCGTACCTTCACGTTTGATTTCCCCAACTCCAAGTGGAATCGTGTAGTCTGGATCAACTGGCACTTCCCCTTTTTGGTTAAATTCTGACTTGTACTCAAGAATGATAACAGGGTTATTATCACGGATAGAAGACTTGAGAAGTCCTTTCATGTCTGCAGGCGTACCTGGAGCTACAACCTTAAGTCCAGGAATGTGAGTAAACCAAGACTCTAGTGATTGCGAGTGCTGGGCTGCAGAACCGACACCGTTACCAGCTGCACATCGAACTGTCATTGGAACCTGACCTTTACCACCAAACATATAACGTGTTTTAGCGGCTTGGTTGACAATATTGTCCATGGCAATAACCGAGAAATCCATGAAGGTCATATCGACGATTGGACGAAGTCCTGTCATGGCTGCTCCGGCTGCTGCTCCAGAGATAGCAGCTTCAGAAATCGGACAGTCACGGACACGTTCTGGACCAAATTCTTCGAGCATTCCGACAGAAGTACCGAAGTCTCCTCCGAAGACACCTACGTCTTCTCCCATCAAGAATACATTTTCATCGCGACGCATTTCCTCAGACATAGCAAGGATAATGGTGTCACGGAACGACATTGTTTTTGTTTCCATTTTATCTCTTTCTCCTTAGTCTGCGTAAATATCTTCAAAGGCTGATTCAAGCGGTGGGAATGGACTTTCTTCCGCAAATTTTACAGAAGCTTCTACTGCTTCCTTGACTTGTGATTGAATTTCTTCCAATTCTTGGGCACTTGCAATATTGTTTTCAATGAGGTATTTGCGAAGGTTTTCGATCGGGTCTTTTTGTTTCCACAATTCCACTTCTTCACGGGTACGATATTTACCAGGGTCAGATGATGAGTGACCGAGCCAGCGATAAGTTACACTTTCAATCAAGACTGGACCATTGCCACCACGAACATGGTCTACAGCTTTCTTAAAACCTTCATAGACATCGATGACATTGTTACCGTCTTCGATGAACATTCCAGGAATTCCATATGCAGCACTACGTTGATGGATATGCTCCACATTAGTCATTTTCTTGATATCCGCAGAGATACCATAACCGTTGTTGATGCAATAGAAAATAACTGGCAGGTTCCAGATAGAAGCCATGTTCACTGCTTCGTGGAAAACACCTTCATTGGTCGCACCATCTCCAAAGAAGCAGACAACGATTTTTCCAGTATGTTGCATTTGTTGACTAAGGGCTGCACCGACAGCGATTCCCATACCACCACCTACGATACCATTGGCACCAAGGTTACCAGCATCAAGGTCGGCAATATGCATAGAACCACCTTTACCTTTACAGGTTCCAGTGTATTTACCAAGGATTTCAGCCATCATTCCATTGAGATCAATTCCTTTGGCAATAGCTTGTCCGTGACCACGGTGGTTTGATGTGATCAAATCATCTGGATTGAGAGCCAACATAGCACCTACGTTAGCTGCCTCTTCTCCAACAGAAAAGTGCGTCATCCCTGGCACTTTCCCTTTCTTTACTAATTGCGCAATTTTTAAGTCCATGCGACGGATTTCTTCCATCTTACGGAACATTTCTAGCAAAAGATTTTTATCTAAAGTTGACATCTTCTTGCCTTTCTAACTTTCTTCTTACCTTACTATTTTACCGTTTTTGGAAAATACTGTCAAAGTTTTTCTTGAGGAAATTTCACAAAATAAAAAAGAAAACCCCATGAAAACAAGAGATTTTCTCATTAAGAATATTTTTTCACAAACTTTTTATCGTTTAGATTTTGCTACGGATTCAAATCTCTTCGTAATCACAGTTAAACGCCAACGATAGAGCGCCCCACTCACGATTAGACTAATAATCAAACCAATCCAGTAAGAATAAGCTCCAAAATCTGTTAGGGAATCAAATGTCATAGCTACTGGGAGTGTCACCCCCCAGTAACCAACCAAACCAAGGTAAAAAGGAATAACTGTATCCTTATAACCCCGTAAAATTCCCTGAAGCGGTGCCGCAAAGGTATCTGCTAACTGGAAGAAAAGACTATAAGTCAAAAAACGCGCTGTCAAATCGATAAATTCTGAGTCGTTACCATAAAGACTGGCCACATTTCCCCTAAAAATGTAAAGGAAAGATAAGGTGAAGCCTGCAAAAATAAGGGCTGTCCATCTTCCTAAACAAATATAGGTTTTCGCATCATCAAATCGCTTGGCTCCCACTTCATAGGAAACAACAATAGCCATAGCCGATGAGATACTCATAGGAAAGGCGTACATGAGAGTTGAAAAATTCATTGCTGACTGGTGACTAGCGATAATCAAGGATGAGAACTTGGCCATAATCAAACCAACCACGGAAAAGATAGCCACTTCCGCGAAGACAGTTCCCCCAATAGGAAGACCCAATCGAACTCCTTCCTTGATTTTATCTATATTAAGTGGAATTCGTTTCTCAAGATGTAGAGCTTTGAGCTTCTCCTGTTTAAATAAAACCAGAACAGAAATTCCCAGCAAGACCCAGTAGGCCAAGGAAGTTCCTAAACCAGCACCAGCACCTCCCAGTTCTGGAACACCAAAGGCTCCGAAAATCAAGAGATAGTTAAATCCACTATTGAGGGGAAGTAACAAAAGCATGAGATACATGGATAGCTTGGTCAACCCCAACGAATCCAGTAAGGAGCGAATGACACTAAAGAGCAACAAGGGGATGATTCCGATAGATAAAAACCAGAGATAACGAACCGCTACTGCCGCCACTGGTGCTTCTAGTCCAATATGATTCAAGATTGGTGGTGCCAAGAAAAGTACCATCCCCAGCAAGACCACAGATAGGCCCAAAGCCAGATAGATGAACTGGTAAAAATCAGACGCCACTTCTTTCTTTTTTCCTCGACCAAGATGGTGACCGATAATAGGCACCAGGGCTGACACAATCCCTGTCAAGAATGTAAAGAATGGATTCCAAATACTGGTTGCCATAGACACACCAGCCAAGTCCATGGTATTGTATTGACCTGTCATAGTCGTATCAACAAAGGAGGCAGAATAATTGGCAAATTGATAAATCAGGATAGGGAAAAATATCTTTAAAAATAAGATAAATTTGTCTTTAAAATGGTGGGTTTGGTACATATAGGCTCTCTATTCTTTTTGTTTACAGAGCAGACTCCCACCTAGTTTTGATAGACGATTTGTCCCTTACAGATGGTATATTTAACCTGCCCTTTTAAGGTTTCACCGATGAATGGTGAATTGGCTGCTTTGGAAGCAAAATGGGAGTCCACAAGGCGGTCAGCCTTAGCATCAAAAATAGTGATGTCCGCTGGACCATTCTCAGCCAAGTAACCTGCTTCAAAGTTATAAAGCTTGGCTGGGTTGTAGGTCATTTTTTCAAGTAATTCCATCAAGCTTAACTCACCAGCTTCTACCAAATAGGTCAAGCCGAGAGAAAGAGATGTTTCCAAACCTGTCATACCAGATGGCGCTTTGGTAATATCCTCAACATTTTTTTCATCTGCATGATGAGGCGCGTGGTCAGTCGCGATAACTGTTATGACACCTGACTTGAGACCTTCAATCACGGCACGACGGTCTGATTCCAAACGAAGTGGCGGATTCATCTTAGCATTGCTACCTTGTGTCAAAAGAAGTGCTTCTGTCTTAGAGAAATGCTGTGGCGCTACTTCTGCTGTGACTTTCGCACCCAATCCCTGAGCAAACTCAACTACTTTAACACTTTCTTCCTTAGACAAATGCTGAATATGAACATGGGCCTTGGTTGCATAGGCAATCATGACATCACGCGCCATCATAGCATACTCAGCTACTCCAGTCGCACCGCAGATATGGAAATGTTCTTTAGCAATATTTTCGTTAAAGCCAAGAACACCGTTCAAACCTGGATCTTCCTCATGAAGACTAATAAAGGTATTAAGCTTTTTAGCTTCCTCCATGGCTTCCTTTACAACTTTACTGCTTTCAAGCGGAATGCCGTCATCAGAAAAACCAACCGCACCAGCTTCTAAGAGTGCCTTGAAGTCTGTCAAATCTTGGCCATTAAAGTTTTTAGTAATGGTCGCAACCGTCTTGACATGAATCTTCTCTTTGGCAGCTGACTGGAGAACTTCTTGCAAAGTTTCCACATCCGAAATGGTTGGACTAGTATTAGCCATCATGACAACAGTTGTAAAACCACCTGCAGCGGCTGCTAGGGCACCAGTATGAATATCTTCTTTATGTGTTTGACCCGGTTCACGGAAATGAACATGAATATCGACCAAGCCAGGAGCAACTACAAGACCACTAGCATCTAAGATTTCTGCTCCTTCTTCCGTGATCTCAGGCGCAATTTTTATAATTTTCCCATCTTGAACTAAGACATCACACACTTGATCCAAACCAGACTTGGGATCCATTACACGACCATTTTTGATTAGTAGCATCTTCTTTCTCCTTTATTCATAGAAATCAACTTGGGTATCCAACAATTTATCCCCATCATAGACAAACTTGGCTGAAAAGAAGGGTTTATCCTCTAAAAGCCACTCAACAAAGGTATGGTCACCTTCCCAAGTCGGCTTGCTCAAAACCTCATCATAGGGAACCCATTCTAGCGTTCCCTCGTTGCAGTCAATCAAGTCGCCCTCAAACTCTGTCACCTTAAAAACATAGGTGTACCAGTCTAAATCTGGCGTAAATTCAGGAAAAGTGATAACACCTTTTAGAACTGGCTGGGCTTTGAGCCCTGTTTCCTCAAGGATTTCACGCGCCGCGCATTCCTGAGGCGTCTCTCCTCTCTCTAGCTTACCACCCACACCAATCCATTTTCCTTCATGAACATCATTTGGCTTCTTATTACGATGAAGCATGAGCAATTCTTTTCCATTGTCAATGTAGCAAATTGTCGCTAACTGAGGCATATTTTCTCCTTATCTAAGCCAATCGATTGGCTCTTGTCCTGTTTCTTTTAAGAATGCATTGGCCTTGGAAAAAGGCTTGGAACCCCAAAATCCTCTATAAACTGACAAGGGACTGGGATGGGCTGATTCGATAATCAAGTGATGAGGATTGGTAACTAAGGCCTTCTTCTTACGTGCATAAGCTCCCCAGAGTACAAAAACGACTGGTCTATCTAGATGATTGACCACCTGAATTACAGCATCCGTAAAGGGCTCCCATATCTGCCCAGCATGACCATTGGCCTGTCCAGCCGGAACCGTCAAACAAGCATTAAGAAGCAAGACTCCTTGCTCAGCCCAAGCTGTCAAATCATGAGATTTCTTAACCCCGATATCATCTGACAATTCTTTCAAGATATTTTGCAAGGATGGCGGAGCTGGGATAGAGTCGGGTACAGAAAAACTCAAGCCCTGCGCTTGACCTGACCCGTGATAGGGATCTTGCCCTAGAATCACCACCTTAACTTCTTCAAGCGGTGTTGTCAAGAGAGCCTGAAAAACCTTTTCCTTGGGTGGATAAATAGTCCCCTGAGCATAGACCTGCTCCATAAACTGATTGATTTTCCCAAAATAACCCTCAGGTAATTGCGCCTTAATCAAAGCATGCCAAGACGAGTGTTCCATAGCCGACTCCTTCGTTTTTACTGCCTCTATTATAGCAAAAAGTGGCTTTCTAAACCACTTTTTACAGTTTATCTAAACAATTCAGCAAGTCTTGGTAAGAATGGACTTCGTAAGTCGGCTGGGCTTGTGTGTGATTTTCGAGGTGATGAGGATTGTACCAAATCGTGTCAATCCCCGCATTATTGCCGCCTTGAATGTCGGCGGTTAGAGAATCTCCAATCATCAGGGCTTTTTCTTTATCAAATCCAGCAATCTGCTGACCGATTTTTTCATAGAAAAAAGCATCTGGCTTTTGTGTTTGCAGCTGTTCAGAGATAAAGACTTGATTGAAATAGGGTGCCAGACCCGATTGAGCCAAACGCCCTGTCTGAATGGCAGTAATCCCATTAGTCGCAGCATATAAATCATAATCACGCTCGATGAGGCTGTCCAAAAGCTGATGCGCACCTGAAAGTGTTTGTCCCTGTTGGGCTAGGTAAAATTGGTAACGCTGGGCTAGAAAACTACCGTCTTTTTCCTGTCCAAAATGGGCAAATAAACGAGAAAAGCGCGTGTTAACCAGCTCTTGTTTACTAATTTTCTTTTGCTCCAAGTCCTTCCAGAGAGCCTTGTTCATAGGAACGTAATAGTCTTTATAGGCTTGAATATCCGCAACTCCTTCTTCCTTTAGAAGTTGGGTCAAAGCCACATCCTCAGCAGTATCAAAATCAAGCAAGGTGTGATCAAGGTCGAAAAGTAGAAATTTGTAGGACAATTTGGTGTTTTCCTTTCTAAGATAAACAACTTTCACTTCAGTCATCTGTTCAATATAAAAACTTAAAAGTGGTATAGTATCACAAAGAATAATAGTTCCAATTGATTAACTACCCCATACTATTCTAGTGAATTATAGAAATATCTCCTATAAATTCGAGCAATAGTTAAAATACATACAAATATGATTCCCAAAATCGATAATACTATTTTCACAAAACTCATTTCCGAACCCATGACATATATATGAAAAAGAGGGGCTAGTCCTACACATATATACAAAAGATAATTTATAAAGTTTATTTCACCAAATCCTGCAAAAAAATGTTTCATTTTGAATATTCCAATTTTACCTTTCGTCTTAATAATCCACTAACAACTCTATTGACTTCTCTTTTTTTTGAAAAATCTTGACAACAAATTTACTCCACTTAATGCTACTAAGACTTCAATGGGCAAAAAATAGTAATCCCATATCAAATGAGAAATCAGCAAGGTTAAAAATAGTATACAGTCAATATAACTATTCTGAAAATACTCTGTAATTACATAATACAGAAACACCACAACCATCAAAATTAAAATAACCATCATAATACTATCATCCTGTTCTTAATTTATTGTCACTTTTTCCATCCCATTCCATTCATCAATAGCATTAAAAAATCCAATCAAGAAATGACTACCCACTCACTAACGCTATTTCCAAAATTTAATTTTTTGGGGATTTAGTAACGCAATTCCAATTAGCAATACACCTAATATAAATAAAAGTATTTCCCAAAATTTATTCTCAGTTTTAATAAAAGGTATAAGATACATACTAACCAATATGGAACTTACTCCTAAAATAGCAAAGACCACTCTGACTCTATCACTTAGTTTAAACATATTTAATTCCCCATAAAATAAGCAGTGGCTACGTTTACTGTAACATTCCCCCGTCTTTATGTAGAGGTAATCCCCTATCAAGACACCTCATCTCTTCTTACTCAATAACTGCATAATTATTTGGTGATACGAGTTTCATAAGATTTCTCCTCTTTAACGATGCATGGTTAGGATAGTTCTCTAATAAGTAATCATCGACTGCGTTTAAAGCACTTTGTTACCTAGATAAAATATCCTTTCTCTACCTGATTTGATTTTAAAGAGAAATAAGATTTAACCATATCTATCTCATTTCTTATTTTTAAATAATTCATACTCTTTTTCTCTGATAAAGGGAAGTGAGAAATTAGAAAAAATTAGTAGAATTGAAAATAGGTATCCATCTTTTTGCATTGCTAAAACATAGCCTAAAAATAAATAGACAATCAAATCTAGTACAAAAAGAGAAAATATCCTCCTTTTCATTACCTCACTTGTCTTAAAGATTCTGTTTAATAGAATCTTTATCGTAGTATCTACACAAATTTTTATCAAAAAGATAAGAGTCAATACACGATTATCAACTGTACCATGAAGAATAAAT